>NZ_JBSGDB010000021.1:0-39724 GCF_053602155.1 Streptomyces sp. NPDC004561 | reverse complement strand
AGATCACGTGGCACAGCGCGTCGAGGTGGCTGTCGACGTCACCGTGCACGTTCATGGCGAACCGGTCACGGGCGAACGCGAGCCCGTGCTCCGCCCCCACCCACCCCCGTACCCAGCGCCCAGACTCCGGCCGCGTCTGAGGTGGAGCACACGCCCGGCGGTTGGCCGGTCGTTCCCCTCGCCCTGACCGGGGCGAACAGCACCGTCGGCGCGGTCGCCGCCGCCTCCCTGGCCGGCGGTCCGATCGCCGCCATGGTCGCCGCGACCGGCGCGGTCGTGCTGGGCACCTTCGCCGCCGCCCGCTCCCACAAGCCCAACCCCCGTCGCGACAGCCGCCGGGATGCGGCCCGCACGGCCGGGCGCGCGGCGGCTCGCAGCGCGGGCCTGCGCCGAAGCGGCTCGGGAGCGGCAACGGGCGGTCGCGGCGGTGGCGGCCGTTCCCCGGGCGCCCGTCACGGTCGCACCGGTAGCCGCTCGGGTGGTGTGCCTGGTCAGCAGCGGCGCACCGGACCGGCCGCACGACATGGCGCCACCTCCACCGGCGGCACGACGCGCGGCAAGGCCGGCCACGGCGCGGCCCGGCATCTGGCCAGCGCGGCGGGTAAGGCCGCGAGCCGAGCCGGGCAGATAAGGGCCCTGCGCGCCGCGCAGAAGACGGCGGGCGGGTCGCGGGCCGACAAGCGGGCGCAGACCACGTCCGCACGCCGAGCGGTCGCCGACGCCCGCCGCAACGCCAAGGCCGCTGCCAGCACCAACCGGCCGGGCAAGCGCGGCGGTCTCGCCGGACGTCTGACGGGCGCCGCCGTCCGCAAGGCCCGCGCGGCGCGGGATGCGGCGGTCGCCAAGCAGCGTGCCCGGCGCGACAAGAAGACGGCCGGAACCGTGGCCGCACAGCGGGCCCAGGTGCGCAAGGCACCGGTCCGGACAGCGGCCCGCAAGGCGCTGCGCAGGTCGGCGGCCCGCTTCCACGGCCGCCGCCTGCTCGCCGCCCTGCTCGCCCTGCCCCTCGGTCTGCTCGGACTCATCACCAGCCCGATCGGCCGGAAGCTCAACATCCCCTGGCTCATCCACCCCGGCCGCCGCCTGTACCGGCGCCTGGCCGGCGTGGCGGCCGAGCAGCGCACAGCACGGGATGAGGCGATCCGCCAGGAGCTGGCGGAGAAGGAGGCCGCCGCCGACACGCAGGCGGCCGAGGACGGCACGGACGGCATCGCGGACGGCGTTGAGCGGCCTGCGGCCACGGTTCCCACCAGCAGCACAACCGAGGTGAGTGAAGGAGAGCACGTGTCCGGTTTCCGGTTCGAAGAGGCCGCCGCCGAGATGGAGCAGGCCGCCGGCCAGTACGACCCCGAGAACGCCATGGAGATCCTGGCCATGGTCGAGGGGCTGCCCGCCGCCCTCACGTCGGTGGCGAACGTGATGAAGATCCTCGCCGAGCGCTCCGACAGTGAGTTCCCGCTGGAGAAGGAGGTAGCGGACGGCTTCAACGACATCTTCGGCGCCCTGATGAGTGCCGTCGCGGTCGCCGAGGACATGGGCCCGCTGTTCCGGCAGGTCCACGAGCAGGACATCGCCCGGCACGAGGACCCCCGCAACGGCACCGAGGCCGAGAAGGGATGGAACGTCTGACCATGGCCGCCACCGCCACCAAGCACAGTGGCCCGGTGCTGGACTGGAGTGCCGGTCACGGACCCGTGACCGGCGCCCTGTCCGCCACCACCGGAGCCTTCGCCGTCGCCACCACCGGCGCAGCAACCGGCATGCCCCCGGGTTGGGCGCTCGCCGTCGGCGCGGCCGGCGCCCTCAGCCACACCATCGCGGGAATCCGGGTGCGCAACGCCGGCCGCACGCTGGCCACCCGCGCCGCCAGCTGGCTCGTCGGCGCCGGATGGACCACCTGGGCCATGACCCACGGCCCCCTGACCTGGGCCGCCCTCGGATCCCTGGCCACCATCGGCGTCGGCATCGGCGCCGCCGCCCGCTCGGTCGCCCTGTACGAAGAGGCCCGCGAGGAAGAGGCGATCGCCGCAGAGCAGCGGCAGATCGCCGCCGAACTGTCCGCCGAACGCCGGGCGATCGCCGCCGAGTGGATCGACCGCATCCAGCGCGTCTGCTCCATCACCGTCCGCGTGGTCGGGGTGGAGAAGTGGGAGACCGGCACCGGGTACTCCATCGACGCCGAACTCCCGCCCGGCGGCGCCACCTGGAACAAGATCGCCGCCGAGTCGGCCCGGCTGTCCGCGGATGCGCGGCTGCCCCACGGCTGCACCGCCACCGCTTCCCCCGGCATCCACCAGGGCCGCGTCATCATCGACGTGACCACCGTCAATGTGCTGGAACAGGAGCGGACCTACCCGGCCGAGTACGGGCCGCTGTCCGTACACACCGGCATCCCCTGGGGGTACCGCACCAACGCCGAGGAGATCCGGGCCTACCTGCGCGAGCAGTGCGCGCTCGTCGTCGGCCCGACCGGTTCGGGCAAGACGAACCTGGTCCATCTGATCCTGGCCGGGTTCGCCCGTGCCGAGGACATGCTGACCTGGGTCATCGACCTGAACGCCGGGTCGGCCGGCCTGCCCTGGGTCCTGCCCGCGCTCAACGGCGAGATCAAGGCCGAGCGGGGCAAGCCGGTGCGGCCGGGTGTCGACTGGCTGGCCGGGACGTTCGATGAGGCCATGACGATGCTCGAGACAGCCCTGAGGGTGGCCAAGCAGCGCAAGATGGGCTATCAGGACCTGCTCGCCCGTCACAACACCGATCTGCTGCCCATCAGCGCGAAGATTCCGCAGATCATGCTGGTGATCGATGAGGGCGCGGAGATCCTGGCCAGCGGCGACCGCGAGATGCGCAAGCTCGCGGAAAAGATCCTGGAAGTGATCCGGATCGCCCGCGCCATGGGCATCCGCACCGTGCTCACTGCCCTCGGGGCAACCGGCAGCGTGCTGGGCAACCTGATGATCCGGCGGGAAGCCAAGGTCCGTGTCGCCCTGACCGGCGGCGAGACCGAGGGTATGGACCTGTCCAAGATGTTCCCCGGCTCCCGCGGCCTGCGAGTGGAGCAGGCGCCGTACAAGGGCGCCGGGTTCATGGGCACTCCGGAGTCCCCGGCCGCGCTGTTCAAGGCGTGGCGGATCCTGCCGAACCAGATCCGGGAGATCATCGCCGCCACCTCCGAGCGGCATCCGGTGCTGGACGACGTCTCCGCCAAGGCGGCAGGGCCCGCCTACGTCCGCCGCTGGGATGCCGAGCGCACCGCATGGATGCGCGACCACAACCCCGCCGCTGACGCCCCGGGCACCGGGCCGTCCTGGGAGGGGCTGGACCTGTCCGCCCTGCGTAGCGTGCAGCCGGGTGAGCAGGTCTCGCCGGAAGACGAGGTGCTGCGGCAGTTCCGGGCACAGATCGATGCCCAGTTCGCCACGGCGCCCGACCCGCACGCCTCCGCCACCGACGACGCGCCGCCCGCCACCGGCGGGTTGAACCTCTCGGCGCTGCGGGGCGAGCAGGACAACCCCGCACAGCAGGCCGCGCTCGCCGTGCTGCTCGCCGCCGGCCCGGAGGGCACCGGGGCATCCGCGATCGCCCGCGCGCTCGCCGACGAGTACGGCACGAACCGTCAGACGGTCGTCGGCTGGCTCAAGACGTGGGTGGAGGACGGCATCGCCGTGCGCGTCGGAGAGGGCACCAAGGCCCGCTATGTCCACCGCCGACATGCCCCCCAACAGCCCGGCGAGAGCTGATCACTTGTCGCCTGTCGCCCCGCGAAAACAAGGCCGTCCGGGGAGGGTCTGGAAGCCCGGAAACGGCTTGTGACCTGCAAGGCGACAAGCGACAAGACAAGACAAGCGACAAGCGCGACGACAAGCGACACGACAAGACAAGGCACGGGCAGCACCCCGCCCCCAGGGTGCTGCCCGCCGCGTTTCCCGGGAGGCCGCTCGTGATCCTGACCCTCTCCGCCGTCGCCCTCTTCGGGGTGCTGGCCCTCGTTCTGCTGCGGAGCCGCTACGTCGGCCCGTTCAGCGCCCTCGTGCTCTTCCTGTTCGGCTTCTTCACCGCCGGCACCGGCGCCGCCGGACCCGTCCGTGCCGTGTGCGCCGCGCTCGCCGACGCCGCCCGCCACCTCACCTGACCCCGGCAGGAGACCCGCCATGCCCGACCACGACCAGCCCGCCGCCTGGCCCCCGCGCATGACCGACGCCGAAGCCACCGCGGAGGCTCGCCGGATCATCGCGGAGGCTTACCGGCCCGTGCCGCAGATGCCGACCGCCTACCGCGACACCACCCCGCTGCCCGCCTACGGCCCCACGCCGCCCGTCCCGCAGCCGGACCGGCGGATCGTGCCTGAGTGGGCCGCCGGGACCGCGGTCGCTGGTATCGGCGTCGGCGCCACCTGCGTCGGTGTCGGCTGCGGCATCTGGCTCGCCTGCCAGGGCTTCGCCGCCGTGACCCTGACCAGCGTCCTGTTCGTCACCCTCCCGATCGCCGCCGTGGCCGCAGTCGCCGCCGCCATCGGCTCCGCCCTTCGGTCACTCAAGGCCACGCACACCGTCACCCACCACCACTACGCCGGCCCGGTCCGGCAAGAGCACAACACGATCACCGCCCCCGCGTACGGGCTGCTCGCCCGCAACCGCAACAACCTGACCCGCTGAACGGAGTGCCAGCAGTGACGAGTAACCAGGCCCGGCGCGTCAACGCGCTGCTGACCGACGCCATGCATCACCCCCGCCGACCGATCACCACCGGTCGCGTCATGCGCCTGTACGCCCTGCTCGGTATCGCCCCGAAACGGGCTACCGCCCGCGGTGACCTCAAGGCCCTGGCCCGCTGCGGCGTCCTCACCGAGCACGGACCGCACAACCAGCGCCGCTACGCCCTGCACGCCTTCTACCACTAGCTAAGCCAAGGGCGGCCCCCGTCTCGCCAAAGTCCGGGGCCGCCCTTGTCATCCAGCACTTCCTCAGAGAACTGGAGATACCCAGGATGACCCAACCCACCGACATCGGGCGAGTGCTCGCCCTGTCCGGCCCCTTCCGGGTGCTGGACGCCTACTGCTGCATCGGCGGCGCCACCGAGGGATACCGCCGCGCGTTCCCCGGCTGCCACGTCACCGGCGTCGACAAGGAACCGCAGCCGGACTATTGCGGTGACGCCTTCCACCAGGGCGACGCGGTCGAGTTCATCCGGGCCCACGGCCACCGGTTCGACTTCATCCACGCCTCATGCCCCTGCCAGGGAGAGGGCGCCCCGACCAAGGGCACCAACGCCGCCCGCAACACCGCCATCGGCCGGACCTACCCCCGCCTCATCGCCCCCACCCGAGCCGCCCTGGAGGCAACGGGCCGGCCCTACGTGATCGAGAACGTGGCCGGCTCCGAGGTCCGCAAGGACATCCGCCTGTGCGGCGAACAGTTCGGCCTCGCCGTACTCATGCACCGCTACTTCGAACTCGGCCGCTGGACCACCGTCCAACCGCCCCACCCCCGGCACCGAGGCCGCGTCCGCGGCTGGCGCCACGGCGAGTACCACGACGGCCCCTACGTCGCCGCCTACGGCAAGGGCGGCGGCAAGGCCACCGTGGAAGAGATCCGCGCGGCCAAGGGAATCGACTGGTCCACCGACCACTTCCGCCTCCGCGAAGCCCTCCCGCCCGCCTACACCGAGTGGATCGGCGCCGCCTACCTCACCACCCTCGCGCCCCGGCTGGAGGCAGCGGCATGAGCGAGCACCTGCGCACCGCTCTCGACCTGGCCGTCTCGCAGATCCCCGTGTTGCCGCTGCGGGCGGGCAAGGTCCCGTTCGGCAACTGCCGCCGCTGCCGGGACAACGTGTGCGGCGGCCGGCCGAACATGAAGAACCCCGGACCGTGCACCTGCCCTGGCCCCTGCCACGCGTGGGCCGCTGCGACCACCGATCCGGACGTCATCAGCTCCGGCCCCTGGCGCCGCGCATGGATGCGCGCGAGCGCGGTCGCCTATCACCCAGGCGGGGCCGGGCTGACGGTCGTCGATCTCGACAACGCCGACGCCATCGCATGGGCCCGCGAGAGCCTGCCCGCCACGCAGACCGTGCCCACCACCCGCGGCGAGCACTGGCTGTACCGGGGGGCCATGCAGTCCGCGAACGCGGTCCGGCCCGGTGTGGACATCAAGTCCACCATGGCCTACGCCCGGTGGCTCGGGTTCGGCACCGGCACCATGACCGCCCTGCCCGACGCCGTGCGCGCGCTGACTGCGAGCAAACCCGCCCCGGCCGGGCCCGCGCTCCCGACCACCACGGCGCCCGCGCCGGCCGGGGGCAGTGAGTGCCGTCACCGCACGCCCGCGTTCCTCGAGCGCGGCATCGCAATGGCCGAGCAGCGCATCACCGGGGCGAACGAAGCGGTGCACACGACCGTCTACCGCACATTCCTCGCCGTGCTGTCCACGCACGGCCGGTGCGACTGCCTCACCGACGCCCACGTCGCGCGCCTGTTCACCGCCGCACAGGCCAAGGGTGAGACCGCCCGGCACTGCACCGACGCGTGGACCAACGCCCGCACCCGGTTGGGACTGTGACCATGGCAGACGACGAGAAGAACCCCGCCCGCGAGGTCATCACCGACTACGCCCGGGCCCACTTCCGGTACTTCCGCACAGCCGACGGCACCGTGTACGCGCAGAGGAACGGCCACCCCGTAGCCCGCCCGATGCGCTCCCAGGGCACTACGGGCAGCCACCGCCAGGAACTCATGGTCGGCCTCTTCAAGGACGGGCACGGCGTCTTCAACGGAACCGCTCTGAAGGAGGCGTTGGACTTGATCGAAGCGCTGGCCCTGAGTGAGGACGTGCAGGCTGTCCACATCCGCGTTGCCCCGGGCTTTGACGGGGCGACGTGGCTGGACCTGGGCCGCGACGACGGGCAGTCCGTCCGCATCCACCCCACCGGCTGGGACATCGCCGTTCCCGACCCGCGTGAGGTGTGCTGGCGACGCACGCAGCTCACCGGGGAACTGCCCCTGCCGGCCAAGGACACCGACGGCAAGGGCATCGACCTATTGATGAGGCTCTGCAACTTCGCCAACGCCGAGACCGAGTGCCTGGCCATCGCCTGGCTGATCGGCTGCCTCGGTCCGTCCGTTCCCGTGCCTGCCCCATTCCTCACCGGGCCGCAGGGCGCGGGCAAGTCCACCGGCGGGCGCATGCTCGTGCGGATCGTGGAGGGCATGAGCGGTGACCTGCGCCGCGCGCCGAAGGATGAGGAGAACTTGATCGCGGCGGTGGCGGCCGGATGGGTCACCGCTCTGGACAACCTCTCCCACATGACCCCGGACCTGTCCGACGCGATGTGCTGCATCGTGACCGGCGCCGAGAACGTCAAGCGCGCACTGTGGACCGATGGGGACGTGTTCCGCGTCGGCTACCGCCGCCCCCTGCTTCTGACTGGGATTGACGTTGGCGTCATCCGCCCTGACCTGGCAGAACGGCTCATGCCGCTGCGTCTGGAGCGACCGAAGGTCCGACGCACGGAGGCGGAGCTGTGGGCCGAGTACGCGGAGGTGCTGCCGGTCGTTCTCGGCTCGCTCCTGGACCTCACGGTGAAGGTCCGCGGAGCGGAGGCGGAGACGCCTACTGATCTGCGGATGGCGGACTTCGCCCACCTGTGCGCGCAGCTCGATGCCGCGACCGGGCTCGGGGCGCTCACCGCGTACCGGGCCAGTCTGGACGACCTCAACGACGACGTGATCGAGGGCGACCTCCTCGCCCAGACCGTCCTCAGGCACGCCGACACTATCGCTCCGGGTACCGACCAGCGGATGACGTCCACCGAGTGGCTGCACCTCCTCAGCTGCCTCTACAGCAGTGATGAGGTGCGGCCCCTGCCCAAGGGGTGGCCGACCACGGGCAAAGTCCTCTCCGACCGGCTCAAGCGCCTCCAGCCGACCCTCGCCGCTCGGGGTGTCCTCATCGACTCGGGGCGCACCAGCGCGGGCCGCTACCTCGAAATGACCCGCCTGGCCACGGCTCCCGCACACGAGCACAAGCAGATGTTCTGACCCGCGTCCCGCACTCGCCGGACAAGCAAGAAGAGCACCACCGGCCTGCGTGCTCGCGCACTGCCATCCGGAGGGTCCAGGACACGGCAGCCAGTGTCCCGACTCATTGACGGACTACCGCTGATACCGGGCGTCAAATTTGGCCCGGTACTTCTCGAATTTCTCCGGCCGGTACCGCTGATGCCACAGCACGTTCAGCACAGACAGGCCGACCAGGAGCGGGACGCCCAGTGCCCAACCCACCGTTACCTGCCAACTGCGATGCGCGACAACGTTCGACAGCACCGTAAGGACAACAAGCCCAGCAGTCATCAGGGCCTGCCGTATCCACCATCTTCGAGACATGCCCGCACCCTAAACGGCCCTGAGGCGGCCAACGATCAAGGAGACGCAAAGGGGATCCGCGACGTGCCACCACGGGCGCGACGTGCACCACCGGGCTGCGTGCTCCTCTTGCTGTTCGGCGGAACGCCGCCCAAAGGTCGCGCCGCGCAGCGGCTCCTTCTTCACGCTGTAAGGCGCGCACTACAACAGACGCCACTCCCTCTTTTGTCCTAAGAGGGAAGACGCTGCGTCATCCGCGTCACGCGGGCTGAAAAACAGCCCCTGACCTGCGGTGGAAGCCATGACGCAGACTCCGGTCTCTGCGTCATCCTGCGTCATCTGCGTCACCCAATGACGCACCCCGTGACGGGCCGATGACGCACCCCTTAGTCACCGCGTCACGGAAAACAGCAGGTCAGAAGCACAGGTGACGCCGATGACGCAATGACGCAGAAATCCGCACCTCGGACACGCGGCCATGCCCCCAATTTGGAGTCCCTATGGCAAAGCCGACAGACCCCGACCCCCGCGCCATCCTCCGGGGAGGCCTCCCGGACCGGTACCTCACCACCGACGACATTGCCGAGATCTTCGAGGTACCCAAGGAAACGGTCTACCAGTGGCGCAAGAAGCGCATCGGCCCGCCCGGGTTCCGCATAGGCAAGCACGTCCGCTACGACCCCACCGACGTGCACGCCTACGTCACTCGCCAAAAGGCCGCCAACACCGACGCGGCCTGACGCGGCCACCCATCGCACCGCCCAACTCCACGGGGAGGGTCACGCTGCCCTCCCCGTCCCATGCCCAGAGGGGACTACGCCTTACATGGCTGGCCACATCCAAGACCGCTGGTTCAAGACCGTCACCGGCCCCGACGGCAGGCCCGTCAAGGTCAAGACCGACCGCCACGGAATCGGGCTCCGCTACCGCACCCGGTACGTGGGGCCGGACGGTACCGAGAAGAGCAAGTCCTTCCGGGACAAGGAACTGCGCCTCGCCAAGCAGTGGCTGGCGCAGATCGAAGCGGACATGTCGCGCGGTCAGTTCATCGACCCCCGTGCCGCGAGGACGACGTTTCGCCAGTACGCGGAGCGTTGGATCAAGACACACACCGGCGAGATCAACAGCCGCGAGGCTGCGGAACGCCGGCTCCGGCTGCACGCCTACCCCCACATCGGCTCGCGCCCGCTCGGCTCGTTCAAGCCGGAGCACATCCGTGCCTGGATCGCCGCCCTGGAAGACACCGTGCCGGCGGAGTCGCACCGCCGCATCATCGTGGGCACCGTCTCCGCAGCGCTGAGCGCGGCGGTTGACGACGGGCTACTCGGCAAGAACCCCTGCCGCGCCCGTACGGTGCAGCTCCCGAAGCCGGGCAAGCCGCGCGTCGTCCCGTGGACGGCAGCACAGGTCTTCGGCGTACGTACTGCCCTCCCCCGGCGCTATCAGGCCGCCGTGGACGCCGGGGCAGGCTGCGGACTGCGACAAGGTGAGATCTTCGGCCTGGCCGTTGACGAACTCGACTACGAGGGTGGTTGGCTGGCTGTGGGCCATCAGCTCAAGCGCATCCGGGGCAAGTACGTTTTCGCCCTGCCGAAGGGTGGAAAGGTCCGGGACGTTCCACTTTCAAAAGCCGTGGCCACCGCGCTCCGGGACCATTCCAAGGAGTTCGAGCCGATCGACGTGACGCTTCCTTGGCGCACGCCTGACGGCCCGCCCGTGACCAAGCGGCTCATCTTCAGCGGAGTCGAGGGGCGGCACGTCCGGGTGAGTAACTTCAACGACCACCATTGGAAGCCCGCTCTGGCCGCAGCAGGCATCATCCCGGCGCGCGAAGCAGGCGAACGGTACGCCTCGGCTCCCGAAGACGGCATGCACGCGCTCAGGCACTTCTACGCATCCGTGCTGCTGGACGCGGGCGAGAACATCCGGGCCCTGAGCCAGTACCTCGGTCACAGCGATCCGGGGTTCACCCTCCGGACCTACACGCACCTCATGCCGAGCAGTGAGGGACGCACCCGGAAGGCCATAGATGAGCTGTACGTGTAGGTGACGCGAGTGGCGGCGGGAGCGGCCCCGCCGCCCTGGTCACTGGGAGTTGTAGACCTTGACGCTCACTGCCGGGCCACCGGAGTATCTGGCTACCGCGTGGGCCGCGTCGTCGGCGACCTTGACGACTGCCGTACCGAGAGCCGGTACGCGAACGAGCCCTCCGATGGGGGTGACAGAGATTGCCTGCTGGGTCTCGCCCTTAGCCGGCTGGTCGTAGACCAGGTAGGCAACGCGCACGGAAACCGCGAAAGGGGCGATGTTCGTCAAGCGCACGGCGGTGAAACGGGAGAACTTGCTGACGGCCTGCGCTGCATCGTTCAGCGGCTGGGCGGTTACCTGGTGGATGTTGGCCCGCACTTTGGCTATACCCAGGTGCGTAACGGTGACGCGAACGTCGTAGACCTGATGCTCGCCAGGCCCCGAGAAGCGCAAGATGTCGAGACCCCACCCGTACGGAACCACCAGACGGCCACTGTCGCTGCCGTAGACGGTTCGGACCTGCACCCCGGGCAGCCGGTGACCGAGTCGGTCGAGCGCGGTAAACGCCAGGACAGGGACGACCGAGTCCCTGTCAGTGTTCTTGATCAACAATTCCTGGTCGATGTAGTTGTCACCGCTCTGCCGGCGATAGGTGAACGTCAGCACGTTCTTGTCCGGTCCGGCGACCGTGCGGTGAGCGACTGCGCCGCCGCCGTCCTCCGTTGCGCCCTTGGCGGCGCCGCACCCAACGAGCAGTGCCATCGTCAGAGCCGCCCAGACCCCTGCCAGAGCCCGTCTTCGTCCCACTTCGGCCTCCCCCGAACCTGTGTCCAAACTCCCCGCCCCCTGGAGCGCCGTCGGATCCTAGCCTGGTCCGACCATTAAAGTGATCACCAGTCGGCAAAGGAGGCGCGCAGCCCTCGGCCAGGCCTACGCGATCTTCGGCGCACAGGCGTGCTCCACTCCGGCAGCCCCTGCGGGCTACCGTCACGGCCCATACACGGCCCAGAGCAGAGACCGTGCACCCAACCTCACGCGAATCACCTGGTCAGGCGCTACGTCAGCCGCGATACGGCAATTTCATCTACTTCTGGCCCCTCTACACCGGCACCGCCATCCCGATCGACTCGTGGAGATCGCGGATGTGGCTGGACACCTGGGTCTAGCCGGGCACACGTGCCAGGACGGCCCGGCAGAGTGCCGGGCCGTCCTGGTCATCGTCGGTCTTCAGCAGTGCGGGACGTGGGACAGCGCTGCGCGTCGGCCGCGCTGCGAGGCGTCTACCAGGCCACCGGCAACTCGAGTGGGAACCTTCTGATCGTTTTGGTGTCCCACCGCACCTCCTCCGGCGCCACCGCGAGCCTCAGACGGGGGAATCTCTCCACCAACCGGCCGATGGCCACTTCGAGCTCTGCCATGGCCAGAGGCATGGCGATGCACCGGTGTCCGCCCCAGCCGAAGGTCATGTGCGGAGCGCTCTGCCGGTCGAGGTCGATGACGTGCGGGTCCGGGTAGCGCTCCGGGTCACGGTTGGCCGTCAGGTACGACACGTGGACGAAGTCGCCCGCCCGGATGCGCGCACCGTCGAGTTCCACGTCCTCGAGAGCCACCCGGGGGATGCCGACCCCCTTGCGGAACGGGATGCAGCGGAGCATCTCGTGCAGGACGTCGGTCAGGGTCTCGGGCCGGCTCCTGAGGTGCTGCAACAGCACGGGTCGGGTCAGGAGCAGATAGGTGATGTTGCTGATCTGGCAGGTCGCCGTGTCCTGGCCGCTGAGCGCCAACGTCAGGGTCATGACCGCCAGTTCCCGGTCGTCGAGCTGTTCGTCGCCCTCCTGCGCCGCGGCCATCGCGCTGATGAGGTCCGGGCCGGGTGACTTCCGGCGTTGTCCGACCAGTTCGGCGAAGTAGCCCGCCAGATCGGCCTTGGCCTTCGTGGCGGCCTCCTTGTTCCCCGCACCCACGACGAGCAGTTGGTGCACGGCGTCCTCGATCCAGGGCCATTCCTCCCGTTCGATGCCGAGGAGGTCCAGGACGGCGTGCTGAGGAAGCTTGTCGGACAGGTGATCGACCACGTCCGCCGGCGGTCCCTGTTTCTCCATGTCGTCCAGCAGGCGGTCCGCGAGCTCGACGATCCGGTGCCGCATACGGTCGACCTGCTGCTGCGTGAAGGCCTGCGAGGCCAGGTGGCGGACGCGGCTGCTCTGCGGTGGGTCCATCACGTTGACCGACTCGGGCGAGACGATGGGCTCCGGCGTCATCCGGGGGTAGTCCTGGCCGATGATGCCCGCCCTGCTGAACCGCTGGTCGGTGGTCACCTGCTTGACGGCGTCGAAGCCCGTGATCAGCCAGGCGTCCGCGTCGCCGTAGGGAAGCCGGATGCGCGCGGGAGAACCGCGCCGCATCAAGGACTCGAGCGCGGGATCGAACTCCAGCGCCTTGCTGAAGTCGAACGGGCAGCTGAGCGTCTCGTTCTCCGCGGTCATCAGCCGACTCCTCCGGGCATGGGTACGACGTTGGTGGTGTCCACGGCCCTGCGAACGGCTCCGGCGAGCCTGACCGCGTCACCGACGGCCCAGTAGTGGACGAAGAACAGGCGTGGTTGGTCGTTGAGGTTGTGGTGGTGCAGCTCGACGAGTTCGATGCCACCGCGTCGCAGGGCCGTGAGGACGGGCTGGACCTCGTCGGCGATCATGACGAGGTCGCCGCTGACGGCGGCCCTTCCGCCGCCGAGCGGCTGGAAGTTGACGGAAGTGGTGGAGCCCAGACCCGGAGGCAGCATCAGATGGCCGTCGGCGACGGCCTCTCGACGGACGTAGGTGCTCTTGTAGACCACGCCGTCATGGGTGCCCTTGACGCCGATCGCGGCGTCGATGGCGGCGGTGTCCAGGTCGACGCGCGGCGAAGAAGTGGCCGGTTCGGCAGGCGGGGTACCGGTGCAGTCGAATGCGGCGCGCAGACCGCGGGCGACAGCCGCCGGATCGTGGCCGTGCGCGTGCACATGCAGCCACCAGATGTCCGGCTCGTGGGCGAGCAGGTGCTTGTGCAGGGCGGTCTGCATGATCCCGTGCTGCTGAAGGACATCGCAGAAATGCTGCAGTTCGCCTTCGGTGACGACGACGTCGCCCATCAGGAGCGTGCTGTGGTCCGCGTAACGGACGAAGGACACGTGCGTACCCAGGGCGAGCGCGGGATCGATCCGAACGCCTCGGGAGTAGACCTTGAGGTCCCGGCGCGGAAAGGCCGTGTGGTACATGAACCGCCTCATGTCACCGGGCCGGCCGAGCGCGGCGCGCACGTCTGCCCAGTCCGCGAGCTTGGTCATCACCGGTTTGACCAGGGCGTCGTGCTCCCGTCGTGCGGACAGGGCGTCGGCCCGGGCCGGCACGGCGCTGAGCACGGGCGCGAGGGCGGCCGCGGCCAGCACCCGGCGCCGGGACGTCGTGAGGGGGGATCGGGAGTCCTGCTGTCGCTCGTCAGCCATGTCATATGCCTCCTGGCCCGATCGAAACACCGGAATCCCCATCGCCCGGTGACCGACGCAGCCACGTCCCGCAGGTGGACTAACCCACGGAAGGAGGAGCGGCCCGAACCGGTGACGCTCGCCACTGCCGCCCTCGGACCGCGGGCGTGCGAAGGGCTCGCCGTGCGGGCGAGGCGGCTGTCCCGACCGGTCCGTGCTTCGCGGACGAACCGATCCGTCCGCGGCCGCGGCTGCATTCGCATCACCGGCGTCACCGGGTCGGGGGACTGCGCCGTCGACTGCCGGGCCAGACACGCCGATAAATGTGAATATCACCTCAAAGCGACGTTGCGGCTCCGGAACGTCATCACGGCCGGTCAGGAGGACCCATCGATGAAGCTCGCCATGAAGCGCATATCCGGCGCCACCGCGGCGGTCGCCACAAGCGTGGTGGCGCTGCTCGGCACCGGCGCCGGCAGCGCCGGCGCCGCCGACAGCGCGCACTGCGACCGCGCCGAACAGGACATATGGAGCCAGGGGCCCGGCCGTGAGGCGACCGCACACCACTGCAGCCTCCCGAGCACCAAGCGCCGCTGGTACACCGTGGAGATCGGCACCCTGGTGCAGAAACACCACAGAACGGACGACGCGGACAGCGGCGTCGACCGGACCGTGACTCTGCACGACAGAACCATCAAGTGTCTGGGCTACACCTCCACGAACGGCACGGTGCACTGGTTCGGCTGCCCGGCCCCCGGAGGCGACGACAGTCGCTGACCGTGCCGGCAGATCGTTTCACCGGACCCCGACCAGGGGTGAACGCCCTGGTCGGGGTCCTTTCCTGGCACGGCGCGTAGACTTCGTCCACTTTGTTCGAGCCGGGGGTGTCGCGGCCGGGGCGAATGTCGCAAGCGTGCTACGGAATGCGGCCCGGCGTCACCCTCCGAGGTGAGGACTTTAAGGTGATTGCAGTCGTTGGGGAATGTGAGGGCTGCGGGGACCCTGAGAAGTCGCGGAGGAACTGAGGCTGTGGGCAAGAGAAGGCGCGTCACCGAGCGGAGCAGTACCCGTCCCGCCGTGGTCGGCGGGATGATCGCCCTGGTCGTCGGCGGCGCCGGACTCGGCATCTACGCGCTGGCCGACGGCGGCGCGGCGGCCGACGAGGGGTCCTCCGCCACGTCCGACCACAAACACGTCCCGAGCGGCCCGCCCAGCGCGGCCGAGGTGCGCACCGTCGCCGCCCGCTTCCTGACCGCCTGGCAGCAGGGCAGGGTCGCCGAGGCGGCGGCCGCGACCGACGACCCCTCGGCCGCCACCTCGCTGCTCACCGGCTACACCAAGGACGCCCACCTGAAGGACGTCACGCTCACCCGGGGCACGGCCACGGGCGCCAAGGTGCCGTTCTCCGTGAAGGCGACGGTGTCGTACAAGGGGCTGAGCAAGCCGCTCGCGTACGACAGCGCGCTCACCGTGGTGCGGCGGGCGAGCGACGGCAAGCCGCTGGTCGGCTGGCACTCCACGGTCGTCCACCCGGACCTGAAGGACGGCGACACGCTCGCCACCGGCGAGTCCGGGACCCCGCCCGTCAAGGCGCTGGACCGTGACGGCGGCGAGCTGACGGCCGCCAAGTACCCGTCGCTGGGCGTGGTGCTGGACGGGCTGCGGGAGAAGTACGGCAAGACGGCCGGCGGCAGGGCGGGCGTGGAGCTGCGTGTGGTGCGCGGCAAGGCGTCGCAGACGGCGAAGCTGTCCGACAAGACGCTCGTCGCGCTGAGCGAGGGCACCCCGGGCACCGTGCGGACGACGCTGAACCCCGGCCTCCAGGCGGCAGCCGAGAAGCAGGTCGCCAAGCAGGCGCGCTCCTCGGTGGTCGTGATGCGGCCCTCCACGGGCGAGATCCTCGCGGTCGCCAACAACGGGCCCGGCTTCAACACGGCCTTCCAGGGCTCCCTCGCGCCGGGCTCCACGATGAAGATCGTGACGTCCACGATGCTGTTCGAGAAGCACCTGATCACCCCGGACGCCTCGCACCCCTGCCCCAAGACGTACAAGCTCGCCGGCTGGACGTTCCACAACGACGCCAACTCGGAGATCAAGAAGGGCACGTTCAAGGAGAGCTTCGGCGCCTCCTGCAACAACGCCTTCATCGACTTCGCGCCGAAGCTGTCGAACAGCGACCTGACGACGGAGGCCCAGCAGGTCTACGGCCTCGGCATGGACAACTGGGCGATCGGCGTCCCGTCGTTCGACGGCTCCGTACCGGTGCAGAGCGGCGCGCAGATGGGCGCCTCGCTGATCGGGCAGGGCGGGGTGCGCATGAACCCGCTGAACATGGCCTCGGTGGCGGCGACGGTGGAGTCGGGCTCCTTCCACCAGCCGTACCTGGTGTCCCCCACGGTGGACCACCGCACCCTGGCGAAGGCCTCGCGGACCATGTCCTCGAAGACGCAGGCCCAGCTCAAGGACGTCATGCAGTACACGGCGGCGTACGGCACGGCGGCGAAGGCGATGGCGGGCCTGGGACCGGACTACGGCGCGAAGACCGGCTCGGCGGAGGTCGACGGGCAGAAGAAGCCCAACGGCTGGTTCACCGCCTACCGGGGCGACCTGGTCGCCGCGGGCGTGGTCCAGGCGGGCGGTCACGGCGGCGACACGGCCGGACCGATCGTGGCGGCCCTGCTGAAGACGGGCGGCTGAGCGGGCCGGCTCCGGCCGGTCAGTTCCTGACGGGTTCCACGGTGTAGGTGCGGCGCAGGAATCTCGCCAGCGCCTTCGACTCGAACTGCACGACCTCGACACCGTTGTCGGAGTGGAACTCGACGATGGCCTGCACGCGCCCGCAGGGCCACACCCGTACGGCGCCGCTCTCGGCCGGTGCCCTCAGCCCTCGTTCGAGCAGAGCGCGCGAGAAGGTCCACTCGTGGGTGCCGGGCAGATCGAACCGCACCGACCGTGGATCACTGTCGGGGTCGTACCGCAGCAGCACCGGTACGGCTCCCGGGTCCTCCTCGTCCGTGACGATGTGGGCGCGCGCGTACTGTTCGACTACAGACATCGGACCGCCCTCTCACCCTGCGTGACCCATGCGAAAGCTGTGCATCCGCTTCTTCTCCAATGTCGCACATTTTCCCGTTCGCGCTTCCGGAGACGGCGAACGGTGCATGTACCTGACGAATTCATCGACGCCCCCACCTCCGCGAGTCACCGGAGTGGTCGCCGCCGGCGCCCTGGCGGTGAGCCTGCGCGGCGCCCGCCGGGAACGCGACGAGGGCACGGCTCCGCCGGCCGGTCCGGTGGCGGCGTTCATCCTTGCCGCACCAATGCTCACCTTCCCCGTCGCGGCCGGAACAAGCGGCCGTCCGCTGGGCGCGCTGTTCGCCGACGGCGGGCTGGGGCGCGCCGGCTGGAGCCGCCGTTCGGCTTCGACCCGCGCTCGGTGGCCCGGGCGCGTCCGTGACAATGGGCGCGTGACGCGACAAGAGGACCGGGACGACGAAGGGGCCGCCGGGTCGCCGCTGCTGGACGACCAGCTGTGCTTCGCGCTGTACGCGGCGCAGCGCGCGGTGACCGCCGCGTACCGTCCGCTGCTGGACGACCTCGGGCTCACCTACCCCCAGTACCTGGTGCTGCTGGTGCTCTGGGAGCGCGGCGAGACCAGCGTGAAGGAGCTGGCGCGCGCCCTGCGGCTGGACTACGGCACCGTCTCTCCGCTGCTGAAGCGGCTGGAGGGGGCGGGTCTGGTGCGCAGGGAGCGCGCGACGGGCGACGAGCGCTCGGTGCTCGTCGCGTGCACCGGACGCGGAGAGGAACTCCGGGAGCGCGCGGCGCGGGTGCCCGGCGCGCTGCTCACCTCCACGGGGCTTAACGCGCAGGAGGTCGCGCGGCTGCGCGAGGAGCTGTGGAAGCTCACCGGGCGCGCCGACGCGGCCGCCGACCGGCGCTGATCACCGGTTACCCGCGGTTGCCACCCCCTGTCGGCCACCGTCGGCATACCGGCCAGTACCTTGTGCACGATGTACTTGTGCGCCACTTGTTTCAGGGGAGGCCGGCCATGACCGGGGACACCGCTGTCGACACCCGCCCGACGAAGATCATGTACGTCGCCGAGGCCACCGCCCACGGCGGCCGCGCCGGGCATGTCACCAGCCAGGACGGCCGGCTGGCGCTGAAGGTGGCGATGCCCGTGGTGCTGGGCGGCGACGGCGACGGCACCAACCCGGAACAGCTCTTCGCGGCCGGCTACAGCTCCTGCTTCCACAACGCGCTGATCCTGGTCGGCAACCGCGCCGGCTACGACCTGACCGGCTCCACCGTCGCGGCGAAGGTCGGCATCGGCCCGAACAGGCACCGCGGCTACGGCCTCGCGGTCGCCCTCAGCGTCTCCCTGCCGGTGCTCGACCCGGACGTGGCCGCGCGGCTGGTGGACGCGGCGCACGAGGTGTGCCCCTACTCGAACGCCACACGGGGCAACATCGATGTAACGATTGTGCTCGGCTGATCCCACCGAGGAATCGCAGGCGCGCGAGCGGCGTTGCATCCACAGTCGCAGGCGAACGGAAGGGAATGCGGACGTGGACGTGCACGGCGCTGTGGCCGAGGGCTTCGAGCCGGTCGGGGAGGCGTTCGCGGCGAACTTCGCGCTGCTCGGGGAGCGCGGCGCGGCGGTCGCCGTGTACCGCGACGGGCACCGGGTGGTCGACCTGTGGGCCGGCACCAGGGACGTGGACGGCACGGCTCCCTGGGAGCCCGGCACCGCGCAGATCGTGCGCTCCGCGACCAAAGGCGTCGCCGCCGCCGCGCTCCTGCTGCTGCACCAGCGCGGCGAACTGGACCTGGACGCCCCGGTCGGCGCCTACTGGCCCGAGTACAAGGCGGCGGGCAAGGAGAACACCCTCGTACGCCATCTGCTCGCGCACCGCGCGGGCGTGCCCGTGCTGGACCGGCCGCTGACCCCCGAGGAGGCCGCGGACCCGGACCTCGGCGGGGCCGCCGTCGCCGCGCAGGCGCCCGTGTGGGAGCCGGGCACCGGCCACGGCTACCACGCGCAGACCTACAGCTGGCTCACCGGCGAGCTGATCCGGCGCGTCACCGGCCGCCCGGCCGGCGAGTGGATCGCGGACGAGATCGCCGGCCCCGCGGGCGCGGACCTGTGGCTCGGCCTGCCGGAGTCGGAGCAGGCGCGCGTGGGCCGCGTCGGCCCGGTCGAGGCGCCCGAGACCTCCGGTGCGCTGCGGACCCGGCCCAAGCGGGCGGTGGCCGACGCCTACGCCGACCCGGACTCGCTGACCCGGCGCGCCTTCGCCGCGATCACCCCGCTGCCGGACGAGAACTCCCCCGCCTACCGCGCCGCCGCCCTGCCCGCCTCCAACGGCATCGCCACCGCCGACGGCCTCGCCCGCTTCTACGCCTCGCTCATCGGCGAGGTGGACGGCGGCGCCCGGCTGTTCACGCCGGGGACGATGGAACTGGCCCGCGCCGAGGAGTCCGCCGGACCGGACCGGGTCCTCGTGGTGGGCACCCGGTTCGGCCTCGGCTACATGCTGCACGGCAGCGCGTCCCCGCTGCTCTCCCCCGGCTCCTTCGGCCACCCGGGCCGCGGCGGCGCCCTCGGCTTCGCCGACCCCGGGTCGGGCGTCGCCTTCGGCTATGTCACCAACGGCTTCCGCACGAGCGTGACGGCGGACCCGAGGGCACAGGCGCTGGTGCGCGCGCTGCGCACGGCGCTCGCCCCGGGCGCGGGCGCGGCGTAGCCCGCCGGGCGGCCGCCCCCGCCCGCCTCGGTCACACGTTGATCGGATGCGAGATCCGCCCGGAGTCCGCGTCGATCTCCTCGTGGGCCTTGGTGAGCAACTGCATGGCCAGTTCGTTGAGGGCGCGGGCGCCGGCGATCTCCTCGCCGACTCTCGGCTGGTTGGCGTCGACGCGGTGGCGGGTGGCGTGCCCGTGCGCCCGTACCTCGGTGCCGTCGGGCAGGCGCACCAGGGCCGCGGCGCGCGTGTGCAGATCGTCCTCCTCGAACTCCAGCTCGACGTGCCATCCGACAGTGGTGTGCATCATGTCGGCCACCTCCAAGAACCGCTGAATCCCGCTGATTCCAGGGTGCTCCCGCCCGCGGGGAACGTCATCTCGGCGTGGTGGCTCAGGCCTTGTCGCCGAAGCTGGCGAAGTAGGCGGCGACCATGTCCTCGTCGGCGTGCCCCTGGGCGACGGCGCGCGCGAACCGTTCGGCGGTGGCCTCGGCCACGTCCAGCCGGACACCATTGTGCTCGCCCGCCTCGACGATCAGCCGGGCGTCCTTCTCGGCGGTGGCCACGGCGAACGACGCCGGGGACAGCTTGCCGTCCAGCACGAGACCGGCCTTGGCCCGCAGGTATCCCATGTCGAGCGGGCCGCCCTCGATGAGGTCGAAGAAGCCCTGCGGGTCGACTCCGAGGGCCTTGGCGAGGGCCAGCACCTCGCCGGTCGCCGCGGTGGCCGCGAGCACCCAGCTGTTGGCGACCAGCTTCAGCCTGCTGGCGCTGCCCGCGCCCCCGTCCTCCCCGGTCCACATGGTCTTGGCGCCCACCGCGCCGAAGACCGGCGCGAGCGTCTCCCGCCCCTCCACCGGCCCGGCGGCCAGCACGGTCAGCTGACCTGCCTCGGCGGGCTGGCGGGTGCCGAGCACGGGGGCGTCGTAGAAGACCAGCCCGTGTTCACGGGCGAAGGCGGCCAGGTCGGTGACGAGTTCGGTCCCGGCGGTGGTGGACTGCGCCCACACCGTGCCGGGGCGCAGCGCCGGGGCGGCCTCGCGCATGACGTCCAGGACGGTGTTGCCGTCGTACAGCATGGTCAGGACGACGTCGGCGCCCTCCACGGCCTCGGCGGGGGTGTCGGTGACCCGGGCGCCGTCGGCCGCGAGGGGCTCCGCCTTCTCCCGGGTGCGGTTCCAGGCGCGCACGCCGAGTCCGGCGCGGCACAGGTTGCGGGCCATGGCCGCGCCCATGATGCCGGTGCCCAGGACGCTGACGGTCGGCTTGTCGGTCATTGACTGCTCCCTGTCGTCGTGGTCTCTCGTTCACCTTCTCGCACGGCGACCGGTACCCGCGTGCTCAGCCTGCGTGCAGCATCAGCCCGATGCCGACGACGAGCAGTCCGGCCGCCGCGATCCGGGGTGCCCCGAAACGCTCCTTGAAGAACAGGGCGCCGATGGCCGCGCCGACGAGGATGGACGACTCGCGCAGGGCCGAGACGGGGGCGAGTTCGGCGCGGGTCTGGGCCCACAGCACCAGGCCGTACGCGGCGACCGACAGGACGGAGCCGAGGAGGCCGAGGAGCGCGACGGGGCGCAGGACGGCCACCGTCTCGCGTCTCCAGCGGCAGCAGACGGCGTACGCGGGAATCGCCACGCCCTGCACCACCATCAGCCAGGCCGTGTACCCGAGCGCCGTGCCGGAGGCGCGCACGCCGAGTCCGTCGACGACCGTGTAGGAGGCGATGGACAGCCCCGTGGCGAGCGCGGCGCCGATCGCCGCCCAGTTCGGCCGGCGCCCGCGCAGCCCCCACAGCGCCACGCCGGTGAGGCCCGCGCACGACAGGACGATGCCCGCGGCGGCCCGGACGTCGGGCATCTCGTGCGCGAACACGGCCGCGAACACCGTGACCACCAGCGGCGCGCTGCCCCGCGCGATCGGGTACGCCTGCCCGAAGTCCCCCAGCCGGAACGACGTCATCAGCAGCACGACGTACACGAGGTGGATGCCGGCCGAGACGATCAGGTACGGCCACGCCCGGCCCGCCGGCAGGGCCGTGAACGGCGCCAGCAGCAGCCCGATGAGCACCCCGCCCGCGAGGATCAGCGTGAAGCCGACCAGCTTGTCGGTGATGCGGTGCGCGATGGCGTTCCAGCTGGCGTGGGTGACGGCCGCGAGCAGGACGGCGGTCGTGACCAGCGGCGTCACTCGGCCCGCTCGCGCACGTCCACGAGGGTGGCGCCCGCGTGGGTGACGAGTTCCTTCGGCTCGATCGGGAAGACGGCGTGCGGTGTTCCGGCCGCCGCCCACACCACGTCGTGCGCGAGCAGCGAACGGTCGGCGAGGACACGCGTGCGCGTGCGGTGCCCGAAGGGCGGCACGCCGCCGATGGCGTACCCGGTGGTCTCCCGTACGACCCCGGCGTCGGCCCGGGTGACCTTCCCGGCGCCCAGTTCCTCCCGCACCCGCTCCACGTCCACGCGGGAGGCGCCGTCCATCAGCACCAGCACCGGCACCCCGTCGGCGGCGAAGACCAGGGACTTGCAGATCTGGCTCAGTTCGCACCCGACCGCGGCGGCCGCCTCGGCGGCGGTGCGGGTGCCCTCCGGGAACCGTCTGGCCCGCCCGAGCATGTCGTCCAGCCCGAGCGCCCGCAGCGCTTCGGCGAAACGGGGGTGGGCTCCGGATCCGTCGGCGTCAGTGGCGGCTGTCGTCATGCGGGGCACGCTACGGCATCGCCCGAGCCGCGCTCACGGTGTTTTGCCGCGGTGGCCGCCGTGCCGCCCACCGGCGACGGAAAGGCCGGTGAGGGTGCAGCCCCGTCCCCACGGGCACCCTCACCGGCGGCTTCTCGTCAGAAGCGGTACGTCAGACGCGTACCAGCTCCCGGTCCCCGTCGGGGTCGGCGTCCTTGCGTTCCTCGGCCGTGCGCAGGCCCTCGCCCTCGACGTCGACGTTGGGCAGGGCGCGGTCGAGCCACTTCGGCAGCCACCAGGCGCGCTTGCCGAGCAGGGCGAGCACGGCCGGGACGATGGCCATGCGGACGATGAACGCGTCGAAGAAGACGGCGACGGCGAGGCCGAAGCCGATCATCTTGATCATGGACTCGCTGGAGCCGATGAAGCCGGAGAAGACGGCGATCATGATGACGGCCGCGGCCGTGACGACCCGCGCCCCGTGCTTGAAGCCGGTCACCACCGCCTGGCTGGGCTTCTCCCCGTGGACGTACGCCTCCCGCATCCGGGTCACGAGGAACACCTCGTAGTCCATGGCGAGGCCGAAGACGACGCCCACCATGAAGATCGGCATCATCGACATGACCGGGCCGGTCTGCTCGACGTTCATCAGGCCGGACAGCCAGCCCCACTGGAAGACCGCGACGACCGCGCCGAGGGCCGCCAGCACGCTGAGCAGGAAGCCGAGGGCCGCCTTCAGCGGGACGAGGACCGAGCGGAAGACCACGATCAGGAGCAGGAAGGCCAGGCCCACCACCAACGCCAGATAGGGCACCAGGGCGTCGTTCAGCTTCTGCGACACGTCGATGTTCATCGCCGTCGAACCGGTGACCAGGACCTCGGAGCCGGTCTTCCGGGCGATGTCCGTGCCCTTGTCACGGATGGCGTGCACCAGGTCCTCGGTGGTCGTCGAGGACGGCTTGGACCTGGGGATCACGCTGATGATCGCGGTGTCGCCGGCCTTGTTGGGCACGGCCGGGGTCACCGTGACGACGTCCTTCAGGCCCTTGATCTCGTCGCCGACCTCGGTGAAGGCCGCCTTGGGGCGGGCGCTGTCCTTGGCGTCGACCACGACCATCAGGGGACCGTTGAAGCCGGGCCCGAAGCCCTCGGAGAGGAGGTCGTAGGCGCGGCGCTGGGTGGTGGAGGTGGGCTGGGAGCCGTCGTCGGGCAGGCCGAGCTGCAGGGAGGCGGCCGGGACCGCCGCCGCGCCGAGGCCGACGACGCCGAGCAGCAGCACCGCCACCGGGCGGCGTACGACGAAGCTCGCCCAGCGGGTGCCCATGTTGGGCCGGCCCGGCTTCTTCGGGGCGCGGCCGCCGCCGAGCAGCCTGCTCTTCTGGCCCGCCGGCTTGACCCTGCGGCCCACGTAGCCGAGCAGCGCCGGGATCATCGTCAGCGCGATCAGCACGGCGATGGCGACCGTGCCGGCCGCCGCGACGCCCATCTTCGTCAGCATCGGGATGTCGACGACGGACAGGCCGACCAGGGCGATGAGGACGGTCAGGCCGGCGAAGACCACCGCCGAGCCCGCCGTGCCGACGGCGCGTCCCGCCGCGTCCTCGCGCTCACGGCCCTCGGCGAGTTCGGCGCGGTAGCGGGAGACGATGAACAGGGCGTAGTCGATGCCGACGGCGAGGCCGATCATCGACGCGAGCGTGGAGGTGGTGGAGCCGAGGTCCAGGGCGTTCGCGAGCGCGGTGATCGTCGAGACGCCGATGCCCACGCCGATGATCGCGGTCAGCAGCGGCAGGCCGGCGGCGATCAGGGAGCCGAAGGTGATGACGAGGACGACGGCGGCGATCGCGATGCCGATGGCCTCGCTGGAGCCGGTCTCGGGCGTCGCGTTGAGCGCGTCGCCGCCGACCTCGACGCTCAGCCCGGTGTCCCGCGCGTGCTGCGCGGCCTTCTTCAGGGCGTCCCGCGAGGAGTCCTGGAGCTCCATGCCGGAGACCTTGTACTTCACGGAGGCGTAGGCGATCGTGCCGTTCCGGCTGACGGCGTGCCCGGCGTAGGGGTCGGCGACGGAGACGACCTCGGAGCCGCTCTTCAGCTCCTTCACCGTCTTCTCGACGGTCGCCTTGTTGAGCTTGTCGGTCATCTTCTCGCCGGCCGGCGCCTTGAAGACGACCCGCGCGGTCGCGCCGTCGGCGCTCATGCCGGGGAAACGCTGCTCCAGCAGGTCGAAGGCCTTCTGCGCCTCGGTGCCGGGGATGGAGAAGGACGTGTTGCCGGCGGCCGGCGCGGAGGCGGCGCCCACCCCGGCGAGGGTGAGCAGCGCGACCCATATGAGGGCGACGAAGTGCCGGCGCCGGAAGGCGAGCCGGCCGAGTTTGTAGAGATACGTGGCCACGGAGGCGTACTCCCGGTCAGGTCGTGGGGTTCATCAGGGCAGGGGTGATCAGCCCGACGACGTGAGCGGTGACGTCAGGTGGTGGGCTTGCTGGGGTGGGATCCGGAAAGGATCAGGTGGTGGGAACGCCGAGGGCGGGGAGGACCACGGCGTCGATGTACGAGGTGAGGAAGGCCTGGGTGGGCGGCTGGTCGTCGAGCAGGGCCCGGGTGGCGAAGCCGCCGACCATCATGTGCACCATGAAGTCGAGCGCCGGGCAGTCCGCACGGACCTCGCCCCGCTCGACCGCCCGCTGCAGCACCTGCCGGAACCCGCCCATCTCGGGGTCGACGATCTGCTCCCGGAAGGCCTGGCGCAGGTCGTCGTTGTGGTGCATCGCCATGGCGATGCCCCGCATCAGCGCGGAGTTCTGCTCCATGGTGCAGTCGTCCTCCAGCGCCACGAGGGCGTGCAGGTCGCCGCGGAGGGAACCGGTGTCGATGTCCTCGAGGTGGCCGGGCTTGCCGTGTCTGAGCGCCTTGACGACCAGCTGCGCCTTGCCGCCCCACTGGCGGTAGAGCGTGGCCTTGCTGGACCGGGTGCGGGCGGCCACGGCGTCCATGGTGAGGGCGTCGTAGCCGACTTCGCGGAGCAGGTCGAGCACGGCCTCGTACAACTCGGCCTCGCGCTCGGGCGTGATCCGACTCCGACGAGCCGTTGCGACGGCCTCGGTCATGCCACTCACCTTCCCGCTGCGGAGCTTTCTTCTTCCTACGTCCATGAAGATACCCTGAGGGCAAGCGAAACGAAACCGTTTCGTACGTGTGCTGGGTCACGAACGTGAAGGGCGCATAAGTTGCTTGCCCCCAGCGGGGGGAAAAGCATGGGAGGGTGAGCTATCTGCGCCTTCCCCACCTCAACGGCGACCTGCTGTGCTTCGTGGCCGAGGACGACCTCTGGCTGGCCCCCCTCGACGCCCCGGGCCGCGCCTGGCGGCTCACGGCGGACCGCACGAAGGCCGGCCACCCGCGCTTCTCCCCCGACGGCAGCCGGATCGCGTACGCGACCTGGCGAAGCCTCGCCCCCGAGATCCACCTCGTCGGCGTCGACGGCGGTCCCTCGCGGCAGCTGACGTACTGGGGCAGCAGCGACACCCAGGTCTGCGGCTGGACCCCGGACGGGGAGATCCTGGCGGTGGCCTCCCACAGCCAGCCCTTCTCCTACTTCACCTGGGCCTACAAGGTCCCCACCGACGGCGACCCGGGCGGCCGCCTGCCCTGGGGCCCGGTCGCCGACATCCAGGTCGCCGACGTCGACGGCGAGCACAAGACCCTGCTGCTCACCGGCACCCCGCCGCACGAACCGGCCTCCTGGAAGCGCTACCGCGGCGGCGCCATGGGCCGCCTCTGGCTGCACGGGCAGCAGCTCCTGCCCGGCATCGGCGGCCACCTGGCCTCCCCCATGTTCGTCGCCGGCCGGATCGCCTTCCTCTCCGACCACGAGGGCGTCGGCAACCTCTACTCCTGCGCCCACGACGGCACCGACCTGCGCCGCCACACCGACCACGACGCCTTCTACGCCCGCCACGCCTCCAGCGACGGCTCCCGGGTGGTCTACCAGTGCGCGGGCGACCTGTGGCTGGTGGACGACTTCTCCCCGCGAGGGGTGCCGCGCAAGCTGGACGTCCGCCTCGCCGGGCCGGCCACCGGCCGCCGCCCGTACCAGGTGCCGGCCGCGCAGAACGTCGACGGCATCTCCGTGGACGAGACCGGCCGGGCCAGCGCGGTCGTCGTCCGCGGCAGCCTGCACTGGCTCACCCACCGCGACGGCCCGGCCCGTACGATCACCGACACCCCCGGTGTCCGGGTGCGGCTGCCGGAGATGCTGGGCTCCACCGGGCAGGTGGCGTACGTGACCGACGCCGAGGGCGAGGACGCCGTGGAGATCGCCCAGCTCCCCCG
The DNA here is from genome assembly GCF_053602155.1 of Streptomyces sp. NPDC004561. Lineage (NCBI taxonomy): Bacteria > Bacillati > Actinomycetota > Actinomycetes > Kitasatosporales > Streptomycetaceae > Streptomyces > Streptomyces sp. NPDC004561. Next base: position 13,114 of record NZ_JBSGDB010000021.1, on the reverse strand, counting down.
CGCGACCGGCGACCGGCCGCCCCGCCGGCTGGCCTCCGGCCGGCTGGGCCGCGTCCTGGAGATGGCCTCCGACCCGCTCGGCGAACGCCTGGCCGTCGCCTCGCACGACGGACGCCTCCTCCTGATCGACGTCACGGAGGAGCCGGGCACCGAAGCCACGGACCTCTTCGGCGAGGGCCCGGAGGCTCTGGCGGCCGACACCGCGAAGGAGCCGGGCACCGAGGACGCGGGCGGCGCCGGAGGGGACGCTCCGGAGCTGGTCACCGAGTTGATCCGGTCCGTCAACGGACCCGTGCGCGACCTCGCCTTCTCCCCCGACGGCTCCTGGCTCACCTGGTCCCACCCCGGCATCGGCCGCACGCTGCGCCAGATCAAGCTGGCCCGCATCAAGGACCGGCACATCGTCGACGTCACCAACGGCCGCTTCGAGGACGAGAACCCCGTCTTCACCCGCGACGGCCGCTACCTCGCCTTCCTGTCCTGGCGCGGCTTCGACCCGGTGTACGACGTCCACACCGGCGACCTGTCCTTCCCGCTCGGCTGCCGCCCCTACCTGGTGCCGCTGTCCTCGGCGACCCCCTCGCCCTTCGCCCTGAACCCCGAGGGGCGGCCGGCCGCCGGCGGGCTCGACCCGCTCGAGGACGAGGAGACCGGCGAGGCCGGCACGGTCACCGTCGAGGTGGAGGGCCTGGAGAACAGGGTCACCCCGTTCCCGGTCGTCGCCTCCAAGTACTCGGGGCTGTCCCCGGTCGCGGGTGGCGGCCTGGTCTGGCTGCGCTGGCCGATCTCCGGCGCGCTCGGCGAGACCTTCGTCAACCCGGCCGACGTCAGCGGGCGGCCGACCCTGGAGTACTTCAACATCACCAAGGCGAAGAAGTCCGAACTCATCGACCACCTCGACTGGTTCGCGGTGAGCGGGGACGGCACCCGGCTCGTCGTCGTGGACGAGGGCGACCTGCGCGCGGTCCCCTCCACTGAGACCGGCGACAGCGACACGACCGTCTGGATCGACCTGCGCCGCATCCTGCACGTGGTCGACCCGCCCGCCGAGTGGCGCCAGTCGTACGAGGAGGCGGGTCGGCTGATCCGCGCCTACTTCTGGGACCCCGGCATGTGCGGCATCGACTGGGACGCGGTGCTCGACCAGTACCGCCCGCTCGTCGAACGGGTCGCCTCCCCCGACGAGTTCGCGGACCTCCTGCGCGAGGTCCTCGGCGAACTCGGCACCTCCCACGCCTACGTCACCGCCGCCCGCCGCAACGAGGGCCCGCCCCACTACCAGCGCTGGCAGGGCCTGCTCGGCGCCAACCTCGTCCACCGCGAAGGCGGCTGGACGGTCAAGCGCATCCTGCCCGGCGACTCCTCCGACTCCAAGGCCCGCTCCCCGCTGGCCGGCACGGGCATCCGCGAGGGCGCGATCCTGACCCATGTCGACGGCCGCCCGGTCGACCCGGTGACGGGCCCCTACCCACTGCTGGCCGGCTCGGGCGGTACGACCGTGGAGCTGACCTTCACCCCCGCGGACGGCGAGGCGGGGCGGCCCCGGCGGGTGGCCGTCGTCCCGCTCGTCGACGAACGGCCGCTGCGCTACCAGGACTGGGTGGCCAAACGCCGGGCCGTCGTACGGGAGCTGAGCGGCGGCAAGTGCGGCTATCTGCACATCCCCGACATGGGCGGCTCCGGCTGGGCCCAGTTCAACCGCGACCTGCGCATGGAGGTGTCCCGGCCCGCGCTGATCGTGGACGTGCGCGGCAACGCGGGCGGGCACATCAGCGAACTCGTCATCGAGAAGCTGACCCGCACGATCCTCGGCTGGGACCTGACCCGGGACGCGCAGCCGGTGTCGTACACCTCCAACGCCCCCCGGGGCCCGGTGGTGGCCCTGGCCGACGAGGCGACCTCCTCCGACGGCGACATGATCACGGCCGCCTTCAAACTCCTGAAACTCGGCCCGGTGGTCGGCCAGCGCACCTGGGGCGGAGTCGTCGGCATGACCGGCCGCCACCGCCTCGGCGACGGCACGGTCATCACCGTCCCGATGAACGCCGCCTGGTTCGACGCCTACGGCTGGTCCGTGGAGAACCACGGCGTCGCCCCCGACCTCGAGATCATGCGCACCCCGCTGGACTGGGCCGAGGGCCGCCACGCCCAGATGGACGACGCGGTCCAGCTCGCGCTCGACCTGCTCGAGACCAATCCCGCCGCGGTCCCCCCGGACTACAGCGACGCACCCGACCACTCCCGTCCCAAGCTGCCGCCCAGGACCACCTGAAACGAACGCGGGGCGCCCGCCGCGACGGAGGGCGCCCCACGCCGAGACCGGCCAAGGCCGAGCGCAACGACTAGGCGTCGTAGTCCTGGTCGAACCGGTCCTGCATCTCGTGCTCCGAGTCCTCGATGTCGCGCGTGTTCTGGCGACCACGCTCGGACTGGGGCTGCTGACCACGCTGCGGCTGCTGGCCACGCTGCGGCTGCTGGCCACGCTGGGGCTGCTGACCGCGCTGGGGCTGCTGACCGTGCTGGCCGGCGCGCTCACGCGCCTGGTCCAGCTTGCCCTTGCCCTTCTGCTGCGGCGAGGTGGCCTGGTCCTGGTACTGGTCCTTCATACCCATGTGGGTTCACTCCCGTGGGGTGAGGTGTAAGCCCCTCGGTGGGGCCTCGACCAGATTCACACGGGCGAACACGGAGTGCATGTCGATCAGTTACGGTGCGTAGCGCGCTCCGCCTCGTCGGCCGCCCCACCTGCGCCGACGAGCCCGGAGCGCATCCCCTGCAGCCGCGGCGCGAACCGCTTCATCTCGCGCCGGCCGACCGTCCCGATGAGCGCCGGCAGATACCCGCGCACCCCCTGCATGCCGCGCAGCCACCACTGCCCGTACACATGCGCCGAGCGCCGCTCGATCCCGGCGACGAGCCGGTCCACGGCGGGACCCAGCGGGTATGTCTTGTTGGACGGCCACGGCAGCCGCTGCCGCAGCTCGCGCATCACGTCGTCCTGGTCGGCGCCGCGCACCATGTCGGTGTCGGTCCAGGACAGGTACCCGACGCCGACGCCCACGCCCTGGTAGCCGACCTCGGCGCGCAGACTGTGCGCGTACGCCTCCACACCCGACTTGGAGGCGCAGTACGCCGTCATCATCGGCGCCGGCGTGATCGCGGCGAGCGAGGCGATCTGGAGCAGATAGCCGCGGCTCTCCACCAGCACCGGCAGGAACGCGCGCGCGGTCACCGCCGAGCCGATCAGGTTCACCTCGATCACCCGCCGCCAGGCCCCCGGATCGGAGTCGGCGAACGGACCGCCCGTCGCCACACCGGCGTTGGCGACCACGATGTCGACCTTCCCGAACCGCGCCTTCACCTCCCGCGCCACCCGGCTCATCGCCTCGTGGTCGGTGACGTCGGCGTACCAGTACGCGCTGTCGCTGTGCAGCCGCCCGGAGACCTCCTTGAGCGCCTCCTCCTCCAGCCCGACCAGTGCCACCTTCGCGCCGCGCGCGGACAGCTTGCGCGCCAGCAACTCGCCGACGCCGCGCGCCGCTCCGGTGACGACCGCGACCTGCCCTTCGAGGCTGACCCTGCTCATGCACCCTCCTTGATCTGCACGGGGATGGAACGGTGCTCCTGCTCGGGGACGGCCCCCGCGAGGTACGTGATGACGAGTTCCCGGATCCGGCCGGTCACCGCCCCGGGAGCCTCGATCGGTGTCATGTGGCCGACCCCTTTCAGCTCGGTGAGGCCGACGCAGTGCGGCAGCGCGGCGACCAGCGCGCGGGCGTGCACCAGCGGCGTGAGCCGGTCGGACGCGCCGTGCAGTACCGCGGTGGGCGCCGCCAACTCCCGTACGCCGTGGTCGAGATCGAGCGCCGCGAGGACGGCGGACCAGGCATGGCGCACGGCGCGCGGGCAGGCGTGCACGATCCGCGCGCACGTCTCCACCATGTGCGGAGCCGAACCGCCGCCCATGGTGGCGTACTTGAGGACCCTCTTCGCGACCGGCGTGACCGGGCCGAGGGGAGCACTCGAACCGAGAATGCGCCCGGTGACCCAGGTGCGCACCCGCCCTGCGCCCATCGGCACCACGCGCGACTCGGCGACCAGCCGGGAGCTTCCGGTGCTGCACAGCAGGACGGCGGCGGTGTGCTCGCGGAAGCGGGGGCGCGCGGCGGCGGCCATGACCGTCATGCCACCCATGGAGTGCCCGACGAGCAGGGCCTTCTCCCCTCGTTCGAGGGTCTCGGCGAGCACCGCCTCCAGGTCGTCCGCCAGCGCGTGGGTCGTGCACGCGGGGCTCTCGGGACTGCGCCCGTGCCCCCTCTGGTCGTAGGCGATCACCCGGTGGTCGGTCGCCAGGTCCCGGATCTGCGCCGCCCAGAAGGCGGTGGAGCAGGTCCAGCCGTGGGACAGGACGACGGCGGGCGCGTGCTCGGGTCCGTGCACCTCGACGTGCAGCCGCGCGCCGTCGGCGGAGACGACGGTGAGCTCACGGGCGGGGGCGGGCGGTGCGTAGGGGCCGGAGGTCACGGCGGCTGGCCGGCTCACGCGGCGGCCCCGCTCGGCTGTCCGGCCGCCGGGCCCTCGGCCACCGGCTCCCCGGCCGTGGCCCCCGGGTCCTGTGCCCCCGGGTCCTTCGCCGGCGCGGGCCCGCGGATCACCTCGTACTCCGCCAGGTCCACGCGCCGGGTCGCGCGCCGGAACTCGCTCGTCGTACCGGGCCAGATGGTGGTGTTGCGGCCGCTAGCGTCCAGGTACCAGCTCGTGCAGCCGCCGGTGTTCCACACGGTCCGCTTCATGCGCTCCTGGACCTGGTGGTTCCAGGCCTCGACGGCGGCGGGCCGGGCGTCGAGGGCGGCCCGGCCGCCGAGCACGTCGAGCTGGCGCAGGTAGTCGGCCATGTAGTTCAGGTGGGACTCGATCATCAGGATCATGGAGGAGTTCCCGAGGCCCGTGTTGGGTCCGATGATCGTCATCCAGTTGGGGAAGCCGGCCGCCGCGGCGCCGCGCAGCGCCCGCATGCCGCTCTTCCAGGTCTCGGCCAGTGTGAGGCCCTCCGCGCCGACCACGCGCTCGGCGATCGGCATGTCCGTGACGTGGAAGCCCGTGCCGAAGACGATCGCGTCCACCTCGGCCTCGGTGCCGTCGGCGGCGACGACCGTCGAGCCGCGGATCTCGCCGAGCCCACTGGCGACGACGTCCACGTTGGGGCGGGCGAGCGCCGGATAGTACGTGCTGGACAGCAGGATCCGCTTGCAGCCGATGCGGTAGTCGGGGGTGAGCCTGGCGCGCAGGGCCGGGTCCTTGACGGCGCGGGCCATGTTCCGCTTGGCGAGCTGCTCGACCAATCCGAGTTCGTCGGGGTGCTTCGTGAACGCCTGCACCTGCAGTTCCCGGATGCCCCACAGCAGCCCGCGCCGCAGCTGGGTGGTGAAGGGCAGCGACCGGTGCAGCAGACGCTCGGCGCCGGTGATGGCACGGTCGACGCGGGGCATGACCCACGGCGGGGTGCGCTGGAAGAGGGTGAGCCGGCCGACCTGGGGCTGGATGGCGGGCACGATCTGGATGGCGGAGGCGCCGGTGCCGACCATGGCCACCCGCTTGCCCCGCAGGTCGTAGTCGTGGTCCCAGCGGGCGGAGTGGAACACCTTGCCCGGGAAGGACTCCAGGCCCGGGATCTCCGGGATCTTCGGCTCGGACAGCGGGCCCGTGGCGGAGACGACGACGTCGGCGGTCAGCGGCCCGCGGGCGGTCTCGATCTCCCACCGCAGGTTCTCCGCGTCCCACGTCATCAGCTTCACCTCGGACCCGAAGCGGATGTGCGGGCGCAGGCCGAAGACGTCCGTGACGTGCTCCAGATAGGCCCGGATGTGCTGCTGCCCGGAGAAGGTGCGCGGCCACTCGGGGTTGGGCGCGAAGGAGAAGGAGTACAGGTGGGAGGGCACGTCGCAGGCGCACCCCGGATAGCTGTTGTCCCGCCAGGTGCCACCGACGCTGTCCGCCCGCTCCAGGACGGCGAAGTCGGTGATCCCCTCGCGGCGCAGCCGCACGGCGGCCCCCAGCCCGCCGAAGCCGGACCCGATCACCGCCACCCGTACATGCTCGTGCCCGGCCATCCCGAAGCCTCCACACATCACCTAGGAACTCCGCCAGTGAACACTGGCGCAATGGGACTGTAGAGCAGCTCCGTACCGAGCGGTAGGGGGCGGGAAAAGGAAAGTTACCGGCGGTACGCCATAGGCTGCGGGCGTGGCAGAGGACGCAGAACACCCGGAGGCACAGCCGGACACCCGGCGCGAGTACCGCATGGAGGAGCTGGCCCGGCGGGCCGGCATCACCGTGCGCACCCTGCGCTTCTACCGCGAGCGCAAGCTGCTCCCGCCACCCCGCCGCGAGGGCCGCATCGCCTGGTACGACGACCACCACCTGGCCCGTCTGCGCACCATCGCGGCCCTGCTGGAGCGCGGCCACACACTGAACGGCATAGCGGAGCTCGCGGAGGCCCTCGACCAGGGCCGGAACGTCGCCGACCTGCTCGGCGTCGGCACCCCGACCGAGGAGGAGCCGGTCCGCCTCACCCCCGAGGAGCTCGCCGCCCGCTTCGAGGGCGAGGTCACCCCCGAGAACCTCGCCGCCGCCATGGAACTCGGCTACCTCGGCACCGACGGGGACGAGATCGTCCACATCAGCGGCCGGCTGCTGGACGTCTCCTCCGCGCTCGTCCGCGAGGGCGTCCCGCTCGCCGAGGTCCTCACGGCCGGCGCCCGCGTCCGCGAGCACGCCGACGCCCTGGCCGAGCTCTTCACCGCCCTGATCCTGCGCCACGCCCCCGAGGAGGACCTCCACCGCCTGCGCCCCCTCGCCCGCAGCGTGGTGGAGGCGGAACTCTCCCTGGCCCTGGACCGCCGGATGAGCAAACGCGCCTGAGCGGGCCGCTAGCGGTCGTAGACGACGGTCACCGGGGCGTGGTCGGACCAGCGCTCGGCGTGCGTGGCCGCGCGCTCCACGAAGCCCTTGACGGCCCTGGCGGCCAGGCCGGGCGTGGCGGCGTGATAGTCGATGCGCCATCCCGAGTCGTTGTCGAAGGCCCGCCCCCGGTACGACCACCAGGTGTACGGCCCCTCGACGTCCGGGTGCAGGGACCGTACGACGTCGACGTAGCCGCCCTCCTCCGGGGCGAGGACCCGGCCGAGCCACTCGCGCTCCCCGGGCAGGAAGCCGGAGTTCTTGGTGTTGCCGCGCCAGTTCTTGAGGTCGGCCTGCCGGTGGGCGATGTTCCAGTCGCCGCAGACGACCACCTCGCGCCCGTCGGCGGCGGCCCGCTCGCGCAGCCGCTTGAGGTGGGCGAGGAACTCGCCCATGAAGCGGATCTTCTCGTCCTGCCGCTCGGTGCCGACCTCACCGGAGGGCAGATAGAGGGAGGCGACCGTGACCCCGGGCAGGTCGGCCTCGACATAGCGCCCGCTGCCGTCGAACTCGGCCGATCCGAAGCCGATCCGGACCCGGTCGGGCTCGCGCCGCGTGTAGAGGGAGACGCCCGCACGGCCCTTGGCGGCGGCCGGGGCGTGCACGACGTGCCAGCCGTCGGGCTGCCGGACGCCCCCGGGCAGCTGGTGCGGCTCGGCGCGCACCTCCTGCAGGCAGACGACGTCCGCCTCGGTGCGGGCGAGCCACTCCACGAAGCCCTTTTTGGCGGCGGCCCGCAGTCCGTTCACGTTCACCGAGGTCACAGTCAGCACCCGGGCACGATACCGGCACACTGGACGGAGCCTGCACGACCCGATGTCCCCTACTGCATAGAAGTACGATACCCAGCATGATTATTCGCCAGGTCCGTTTCGACCACCCCGACGCCGTCAAGCTCAACGACGAGGTCCAGGCCGAGTACCGTCAGCGCTACGGCGACGACGGCGACGCCACCCTCCTCGCCGCCGGCGACTTCGACCCGCCCGCCGGTGTGTACCTGATCGCGTACGACGTGTCCGACCGCCCGGTGGCCACCGGCGGCTGGCGCAGCCAGGACCGCAACGGGCAGGGCAACGAGGACGGCGACGCGGAGCTCAAGCGCATGTACGTGATCGACGGGATGCGCGGCCGGGGCCTGGCCCGCCGCATGCTCGCGGCCCTGGAGGAGGACGCCCGCACGGCGGGCCGGGTGCGGATGGTCCTGGAGACCGGCACCGCCCAGCCGGAGGCCATCGCCCTGTACGCGTCCAGCGGCTACGAACTGTGCGCCAAGTTCGGCCACTACCGCCACCACGAGGAGAGCCGCTGCTTCGCGAAGCGGCTGTAAACACGATGAAGCCCCAGTCGGCTTTCGCCGGCTGGGGCTTCATGCTGCGTGGACCTGAGGGGATTTGAACCCCTGGCCCCCTCGATGCGAACGAGGTGCGCTACCGGACTGCGCCACAGGCCCTTGCAACGAGTGAAACTTTAGCATCCCGATCGGGGTGCTTGGAAATCCGTTCCCGGACTGGTCAGGGGCGGCTTCCCGGGATGTGGCCGCCGTCACTCGTTGGCCGCGCGGGGGCGGCCGCCCTCCTCGTACTGGTCGAAGAGCGGGGTGCGTACGCGCCCCCGGGCCCGGCGGGCGGAGGCCGCGCGGCGGGCGTCGCTGCGGCCGTCGGCCGGCCTGTCCTCCGCCGCGGACGCCTGCTCGTCCGGCTGGGCCTCCGGCGCGTGGCTCACCTCGTGCTCCGGCGCGACCGAGCTGGAGCGTGCCGAGCTCCAGGTGTCGGGCGCACCCAGGTCGACGTCGGAGGTGGCGCGCGGGGCGACCGGCGCGGTCACGTACGTCGGCAGCGGGACCGGTACCGGGTCCCAGCTGTCCCCGTGCCCGGGCCGCCGCTGCCGCTCGCGCTGCTGGTCGACCCACTCGGCGTGGTCGGTCTGCTCGACGAGGGCGCGCCGGTCGGCGGCGAGCGCGGAGAGACCGGAGTCGGTGTCGGCGCCCGGTCCCTCGTCCGGTTCGCCGGCCACGGCGCCGGAGCCGGCGTCCAGCGGCGCGCGGCGGCGCGGCTGGCGCTCACGCAGCCGCTGGGCGGCCGCCTCGGCACGCCGGCGGTCCATCTGGTAGGCGAAGCGGCGGCGTTCCTGGGTGCGCAGATAGGCGATGTACCCGCTGAGCAGCACGGCGGGTGCGGCGGGCGCCCACAGGAAGGCGAGTCCGCCGACGGCGGCGACGACGGCGCCGAGGGTGAAGGCGAAGAAGAGAACCACGGTGGTGCGCCGACGGCGCGCGAGCACCTTCGAGCGCCGGGCGCGTGCTGCCGCCTGCGCGGAGGACGTGCGCCGTGGCGCGGGGTCGCGCTTCTGTGCTGCCGCGGAAGCGGACCTGGGGGCCGGCGGGACGGGCCGGTCGTGGGCCGCTTCGGGTGCCGGGTCGGCCCTCCGGGACGCCTCGGGCCCGGTCTCCGCGTGGACCTGACGGCGGGTCGGAGGCATGGCGAAGGCCCGGACGTCCACCGAGTCGGTGACGGCGTCCGGATCGCCGGTGTCCGGCTCCCCCTCCTGGGCGGAGCGCGCCCGCAGGTCCTTGGCGTACCGGCGCTCCATACCCGCCCGTCCGGACAGCAGCCGGATGGCGGTGCTGAAGCGTTCCGTCGGACGGGCCTCGTTCAGCTCGTCCTGCCTACGGAGCCACATCGGCACCAAGTAGGCGGCCCAGGCCCCGACAATGACTGCGTAGATGAGGCCGCTGCTGCTCACGTCTCACACCGTAGAGGGGTTTGCACGGAGCCATCCGCCAATTGGGCCGGTGTGTCGCACGATCTGGCTGATATTTCCAGCTTTTTTTGCGACCGATGCGATCAGTGGACCGTCGTCGCCCGTGAATTCAATGCCCTGAGCCGGTCACCGACCGATCATTTTCGAACATGTATTCAATTTCGTGGGCTAGGCGGGATTCCCCCGGGTGTTCTCGCGTTCGGTGTGCCGCCGCTGCCGGGATCGTGCCCGCTGCCAGCGTCCGAGCAAACCGTCCGGCACCTCTTCCGCGGTGAGGGCGAAGACGAGGTGGTCGCGCCAGGCCCCGTCGATGTGCAGATAGCGGGGTCGCAGCCCCTCCTCGCGGAATCCGAGTTTCTCCACGACCCGGCGGCTGGGCCGGTTCTCGGGGCGAATGCAGACCTCGATGCGGTGCAGTCCGACGGCGCGGAAACAGTGGTCCACCGCGAGCGCCACGGCCGTGGGCATCACCCCGCGCCCGGCCACCGACTCGTCCACCCAGTAGCCGATGTGACCCGAGCACATCGACCCCCAGGTGATCCCGGCGACCGTCAACTGCCCGACGAGCCGCCCCTGGTACTCGATGACGAACGGCAGCATCCGGCCCGCGTTCGCCTCGGCGCGCAGATGCCGGACCATCTGGCGGAACGTCGGACGGTGGGTTATCGGCCCGCTCGGCGTGGGCGGCGGGATGGTCGCCTCCCAGGGGCGCAGCCAGTCGCGGTTGCGCCGGTTCACCTCGCGCCAGACCCGCTGGTCGCGCAGCTTTATCGGCCTGAGGACGACATCTCCGTCCACCAGCACGACTGGCCAGGATGGGGTGTTCAGCTCGCACCCCCACTACCGGGTCTGGGGTGGTCGCCGCCGCGGATCTGGTCGACGGCGTGCGCCAGCAGGGGCTCCAGGACGGCGAGGCCGTCCCGCACGCCGCCCGTGGACCCCGGCAGATTGACGATCAGGGTCCGGCCCGCCACTCCGGCCAGGCCGCGGGACAGCGCCGCGGTCGGCACCTTCTCCCGGCCGAACGCCCGGATGGCCTCGGCGATGCCCGGCACCTCGTAGTCGATCACCGCGCGGGTCGCCTCGGGCGTGCGGTCGGTCGGCGAGACGCCGGTGCCGCCGGTGGTGACGATGGCGTCGTAGCCGGCGTCGGCGCCCGCGCGCAGGGCCGCCGCGACGGGGTCCCCGTCGGGGACCACCCGGGGGCCGTCGACGTCGAAGCCGAAGCGCTTGAGGCCGTCGGCGATCAGTGGGCCTCCCCGGTCCTCGTAGACACCCGCCGCCGCCCTGTTGGACGCGGTGATCACCAGAGCTCGGTAGGTCATGCCCGGCTCCAGTCGCCCGACTTGCCGCCCGTCTTCTCCTCCACCCGTACGTCCGTGATGACCGCTCCCTTGTCGACCGCCTTGACCATGTCGATCACGGTGAGCGCGGCGACCGTCACCGCGGTGAGGGCCTCCATCTCGACGCCCGTGCGGTCCGTTGTCTTCACGGTGGCCCGGATCTCCACGGCGTCGTCCGCGACCGACAGATCCAGTGTCACACCGGACACCGACAACGGGTGGCACAGCGGGATGAGGTCCGGGGTGCGCTTGGCGCCCATGATGCCCGCGATCCGGGCGGTGGCGAGCGCGTCCCCCTTGGGCATCCCCTCGCCGCGCAGCAGCTCGACCACGCGGGGCGAGACGAGGACGCGGCCGGCCGCGCGGGCGGTGCGCGCGGTCACCTCCTTGCCGGACACGTCGACCATGCGGGCCGCGCCCGCGTCGTCGATGTGCGTCAGTCGGTCCTGCGCGGCGGCGCCGGGGGTCTCCCCCCGGAAAGGCTCAGTCATGCTGTGTGACGCTCCCGGTCCGGGCCCGTCGCGGTGCGGTGCACGGGCCTGTTGTGCGCGACACGGTACCGCCATGTCCGCGCGCGCGGCCGCCCAGGACCGTCCCGCGGACGGGCACGCGCGCGTGCTCAGCCGAGCAGCACGACCTCCACCTCGGTGCCGGGCTCGACCGACTCCACGTCCTCGGGGACGACGATCAGCGCGTCGGCGTGCGCGAGCGCCGCCACCAGATGGGAGCCTGCGCCGCCGACCGGGGTCACCTCCCCGCCGGCGTGGCTGCCCCGCAGGAACTGACGGCGGCCCTTGGGCGAACGCAGCGCCCGGTCCGCCTTCAGCGTGGCCCGGGTGCGGGGCCGGTGGACGTCCGTGAGCCCCATCAGGGTGCGGATCGCGGGGCGGACGAACAGCTCGAAGGAGACGTACGACGACACGGGGTTGCCGGGCAGGGCCAGCAGGGGCGTGTGGTCGGGGCCGATGGAGCCGAAGCCCTGGGGCTTGCCCGGCTGCATGGCCAGCTTGCGGAACTCGATGCCGCTGCCCGCCTCGTCCTCGTCGCCGACGTGCGACAGCGCCTCCTTGACCACGTCGTACGCCCCGACGCTCACTCCTCCCGTGGTCACCAGCAGGTCGGCGCGGACCAGCTGGTCCTCGATGGTGGACCGCAGGGTCTCGACGTCGTCGGCGACGGCGCCCACCCGGTAGGCGATGGCGCCCGCGTCCCGGGCGGCGGCGGTGAGGGCGAAGCTGTTGGAGTCGTAGATCTGCCCGTTGCCCAGTGGCTCGCCGGGCTGGACGAGTTCGCTGCCGGTGGACATGACGACGACGCGCGGGCGCGGGCGCACGCGGACCGTGCCGCGGCCGATCGCGGCGAGCAGCGCGATCTGCGGCGGGCCGAGGACGGTCCCGGCCTCCAGGGCGCGGTCGCCGGCCTTCACGTCGCTGCCCTTGGCGCGCACGTGCGCGCGTGCCTCGGCGGGGCGGTGGACGCGCACGTGCCCCGCGGCGCCCTCGGGGGCCGAACTGCGCGCCCGCATGCCGCTGACCGGGCCCTCGCCGAGTCCGCCGTCGGTCCACTCGACGGGGACGACGGCCTCGGCGCCGGGCGGCAGCGGGGCGCCGGTCATGATGCGGGCGGCCTGCCCGGGCCCGACCCGGACCAGGTCGGCCGCGCCCGCCGCGACGTCCCCGACGACCTCCAGGACCGCCGGGAACTCCTCGCCCGCGCCGGCCACGTCCGCGACCCGTACCGCGTACCCGTCCATGGAGCTGTTGTCGAACGGCGGCAGGGACACCGGCACCGTGACGTCGTCGATCAGGACGCAGCCCTGGGCGTCGAGCAGTTGCAGCTCGATGGGCTCGAGGGGGCGGACGGCGGCGAGGATGTCCTCCAGGTGCTCGTCCACCGACCACAGGTCGTCCGGGCCGGCGGGGCGGGTCGCGGCGCTGCTCAAGATTGCTGCATCTCCTCGGCTACGTAACTGCGGAGCCAGGTCCGGAACTCCGGGCCCAGGTCTTCACGTTCGCATGCGAGTCTGACAATGGCACGCAGATAGTCGCCACGGT
>NZ_JBSGDB010000020.1:11769-39892 GCF_053602155.1 Streptomyces sp. NPDC004561 | reverse complement strand
CGATGGCGATCAGAGACGGTGCGGTGCGGTTCGAGCCGTCCAGCAGCTTCGTCTCGCCGTGCAAGTCGACGCCGACGAGGCCGAGCGCGGCGCCGCTTTGCGGAGAGGGACCTGATCGCTCGAGCATCGTGACGTGGAAACCGGCCCGGGACAGGGTCAGTCCGGTCATCAGGCCCGACAGGGAAGCACCCACGACGATGGCGGTGCCCCGGCGCTCGTGTCGGTCTGCGGCATGGTGCGTTTCGCGTATGTCTGTGCTCATGAGGCTCTGCTGTTCTCGTGGAGTGGTGGGGTGCGGCCGAAGCGGGGGGCGGCGACTGCGGGCAGCCATCTGAACAGTGGCTGTCCGGTGGTGTGCAGACGTGAGTCGTCCGTGCCGTGGCTTTGGTGGGGGCGTGGACGCCCGACCGCTTGTGCGGTGCACGTGAAGGCGAAGGTGGTGTCCGGGGCGCGACGAAGGGCGACCTCGACTATGGCGGACATGACCTCCGGCTTGCGTGCGGCGGCGGGTGCGAATTCCTCGGGACGGCCATGTCGGACATCCCGTCGGTCACTCCGTCGAGGTTCGCACTCCCACATGTCCAGGAAAAGGGTAAATTTTTATACCCCCCAGAAGAGGGCTGTTCCAGGTACGAAAACTGGCCCCCCAGTTTTTTGCGCACAGGAATGCGGGGCGGCATGGACACGGTCGCTGCTGTTCTCGCAGTGGCCGGGAATGTCGCCCCGCCAGGGCTCGCGCTTTACTCGCTGTACCCTGTCAGCCGCCGGCGCCGCTCAAGTACCGGTGGCTCCCGCACCGCACCGATGGTTCGGTGCCGGTGTTCCGGCGGTGTCCTCGGCGGGCAGACCATGCCGGCCGAAGACACCGCGTTTCACGCACCCGAGTGGGTGCGTACCTCAGTTCCGCTCGCCACGGTCGCTGTTCCAGTTCTGGAAGCGGCTGTCGCTGTCACGGTACTGACGGCTGTGGTCGTAGCCGGTGTCCTTGAAGTGCCAGTAGGACGCGCGGTTGTCGTCCCGGCGGTCGGACCGGTCCTGGTGGTCCCGAACCCAGCGGCCGTCGCGCTCGTAACGGTAGTCATCGCGGTTGTAGCGGTGTCCGTCACGGTCGTAGCGGTAGCCCGAGTTGCGGTCCTCGTCGTGGGTGCGGACCCACTGGCCCGAACCCTCGTGACCGTTCCGGTTGCCCTGGTCACCCCTGTCGTGGGTGGCGTGGCCGAGGGGTCCGGCCGAGACGGTGACGGGGGCACCAGTCGACAGGGGTGCCGCCGATGCCGAGCCGCCGGCGCCGACGAGCGCAGCAGTCGCTACCGCCGCGGAGGCGAGGGCGACAGCAGCCCGACGCGCAATCTTGAGTGCCATGGTCTTTGCTCCTTGCTATCCCCACGTTCCTCTGAAATATGCCAGTGGGGGCTTGTTTTGATTGGCAAAGGAGACCCTACGCCCGCATAAGTGAAGGGCGAACTACCTTTGGCGTGATGTACGCCATGTCCGGCTATTCACTTAATCCGGAATATTCCAGCGGCCTCGACCGGCCCTGAGAACACCACATCGATAGCCTTCGTGGCGCAAATGAAGATCGATACATGCCCGGATTTCGCCCCTCTCCATGCAACCGCGGGAAGCTCGTCGAAGCGCGGCCGCAGCAGGGGCAGCGAGGAGCGCCGGCGCTCACGCGTCTGAAGGGGGGCGGCCCGCACCCGCTCAGTCCCCTCCCGTAACCGTGCAGCCTCTTCCCGGGGCTCCCGCTCCGGGGTTTCCGGCAGATCGGGCATCGACGGCGCCAACTGCCGCCGCAAGCGGACCCGATCGGACGATCCGCCCCATCTCCCTTGTCGGCGACCGGAGTTCATGCGCGCACTGCCATGGCCGCGGTATGGGCGCTGGACGCAGCGACGGCTGACGTCCGCAGGTCTTGCCCTGACGATCGAACATATAATATATTCACGCGAGTGGAGGCCGTGCGCGCTGATCCGAGGCCTGGCGGTCCGCCGGGAGGCACTTGGAGTCGAGCTCCTGGAGAGCCCGCTCGAGAACGCTCCCGAATTCCCGTCGTTCATGGGGAAGTTGGTGTCACCGCACCGACCCGCAGGAGATTCGGCAAGTGTGCGACCAGCCGGGGGAGTAGCAGCGCGGCGCTCTGTCCCGGCCCTCCCGTAGCCCGTGGCTCGTGTCTCCCAATCATTCTCACATGCGAGGAGTTCCCATGGAGTTGAAGCCGGTGGCACCTGCCGCCAAAGGCCCCGCGAGCCGGTTCGTGGGGGATGTCTACTCCACCGCGATCGCCGGGCGCGACGAACCGTCTCCCCTGATCGCCGGAGTCGTACGGTTCGTGCCCGGGGCGCGCACCCATTGGCACTCCCACGCGCTGGGCCAGACGCTGTACGTCACCGAAGGGGTCGGTCTGGTCGGCACTCGGGACGGCGAGGTCGTGTGCGTTCGGGCCGGCGACACGGTGTACGCCCCTCCGGGCGAGGAGCACTGGCACGGCGCGACGGCCGGCAACGTGATGTGTCACGTCGCCATGGTCGTCCGCGACGGGGACGCTCCGGACACCACCTGGCTCGAGGCTGTCTCCGACGAGGAGTTCCAGGCGGCCAACGAGGCTGTGGCACCGTCACGGGTGGACGCCGTCCGATGAAGACCGGAGGCACCGGCCTGGGGAACAGGGGTGAGGGATGCTGGTGACAGACAACTTCGAGGCAACGTCGTGGTCGTCACCGGTGCCGCCGGCGGCATGGGTTCGGAGATCGCGGCGTGGCTCGCCCGCTTCGGGGCGAGGGTCTACGGCATCGACGTGAGCGCCGGCGGGAGTTCCCCGGACGGGGTCACGACGGTGTCGTGCGACCTCACCGACCCTGACGCCGTACGGCGGATTGCGGCCGAGGTCCTCGGTGTCACCGGCCGGGTCGACCTCCCGGTCAACACGGCCGGCCTGGTGAGCGCGACCCGGCCCATGGAGACCATCGGCGACGACGAGTTGGGACCGGCTGATGGGAGTCGGACTGCGTCACCGGAGCGACGGTGGACGTCAACGGCGGAGACCTGATCGCGTGATGCTCGGACGGAAGAGAGGCGAGGCCAGTGGCTGAACGAACGGGAGTGCGGCGTGTCCTGACCGGAGTGGACGAGGAGGGCCGCTCCCGGATCGTCGCGGACGCGAGGACGACAACGCACGTCATCCGTCCCGACGGGTCGGTGGTCATGGACATCTGGAGAGTCGAGGGACTTCCGGCGCGGCAAGCCGCGGAGGACGTGCTGACCGATGAGGTCCTGCCTCCGTCGGCGAACGGCCTGGTCGTCCGGATATGCCAGGTCCCGCCCAACGCGAACATGGACGCGCGGGAGTACGAGGCCGCGCTCGCCAGGTCCTACGGGATGGACGATGAGCCGGCGCGGAACGCGCAAGGTGCGCCCGGCATGCACCGGACCGAGACCGTGGACGTCGTCACCGTCGTCTCGGGCGAACTTGTCCTGGTCCTTGAGACCGAGGAGACAACGCTCCGTCCCGGGGACACCGTGGTCCAGCGCGGAACGAAACACGCGTGGCACAACCGGACCGACGAGCCCTGCCTGATCATCGCCGTCATGATGGCAGCCTGCTCCTGAAGGACACCTCGGCCAGGATGATGCTGCCCCCGCTGAGGCGAGCAGCATCATCCCGCGCCGGTACCGCGTCGTGCGGGTGAGCGGCCGTCCGGCTCAGGGTGAGTCCGGGGACGGCTGGGCATTGCGAGCCGCTTCCTGGTACTCGTCGTCGGTGACGAGCTCACCCCACTCGACGTAGGGCACCGCGGGGTCGCTGTCGCGCTCGGTCAGAGAGAGGAAGGCCGCGGAGGCATCGGGGGCGGCGCCGTGCCAGTGCCATTCCCCCGAGGGTGCGTGGACGGTTTCGCCCGGCTGTATCAGGGCGGCTCGACCGTCGCGAACCCCCACCAGTCCGACTCCGTCGGCTATGTGCAGGGTCTGGCCGGCCGCATGGGTGTGCCATGCGGTTCGGGCGCCGGGTGAGAACCGGACCACGCCCACGAGCGGCCGTGACGGGTCGTCGTGGTTGTCGAGCATGGTGACCGAGATGTCGCCGGTGGACTGCTCGGTGGAACCCGAGTGGAAAGTGGCTTGGGACAGGAATTCCATAGGTGCGTCTCCTCCAGTCGAACTATTGCTGGTTCATGGAACGCATCAGAAGCCGGCGCGCTGCGTGCAACTGTCGGCGATCGATTACTACTTGAGTGTCTTCGGAGCGGGAATCATGCCGTGTTCCGGCGCCGGCCTGAGAGATCATAGACGCACCACGCGGATGATTGGCAATACGGCCGCCGAACCGACCGGTTGTGGAAGTTGCCCCGTAGGCCTTTCCGTTCATTACCGACGGCGATCGTCCGTAATGAATACCGACGACGATCGTCCGTAAAGGGCCTCGAACATTGAGGTGGAGGGGGGCGATCCGTGATCGGGTGAAGGGCTTGTCGCCGTCCCCTCGGTGCGTTATAAAATATATCGCTCGCTGATGGGGCTTGCGTGTGCCCACTGACCTCCTCTGTTCATGCGTCAGACGGCTGTCACGGTAAAGAGGTCGAGGTGAGATGTAAGTGGGCGAGGTCGTTGGGTCCGGCGAACAATGAGCTCGCGCTTGATGAGCTCGACACTCGACAACGAAGCACCGGCGGTGCCGATTCCGCCCGTTCGAACCGGGTCATGGATGACAAGGGTGGTCCGTACCCTGCTTTCGCGAATTTCTCAGAGCCAATCAGAGGCAGGTAGTTGATGACACCCGCTGAACAACTGCTTGCGATCGAGCAGATCAAGACGCTCCGTGCCCGCTGGGCGAGACTGCTCGATCAGCGGAAATGGGACGATCTTCGGCCCCTGCTCGACAGCGACGCCGAGATATCGGTCGCGAGACCGAACGGAGACAACAGCTTCGCGAAGGGCAGCGACGAGATCTTCGCGGTGATGGGAGAGCGGATAGCCGCCGACGTCCGCATGGTCCATCACGTGACAGCGCCGGAGATCTACCTCGTGTCCGCCGATCGCGCCCAGGGAATCTGGCGTCAGCATTCCTTCCACCCACAGGCCGGGCACCTGTTCGGCACGCTCGATGAGATCTATGTCCGTCCCGGCGACTCGTGGCTGATCAGCCGCCTGCACCTCACCCTCGACGTCGTTGGTTGAGTCACCTGGCACCGGCGATCGTCCAGCGACCGAGTTGACTGTTACTCAGTAGGCAAAGGAACGCACATGATACGAAACCGGCGTGTTGTCACCGGCCATGATGCCGACGGACGCTCCTGCGTGATTTTCGACAGCTCCATGGACACCCTTCCCGTCTCCAACTCCAAAGTCGCCCTCGTCTGGACAACCGACGCGGTGCCGGCGAGCAACGAGGGCTCTGCCGAGACCTGTGCGACGCCCGTCGACCTTGATCTGTTCAATGGCGACGGCGCCAAGTTCGTTCTCTTCGAGATGGAGCCCGGCGACGAGATCCCGATGCACCAGACGACCACGATCGACTACGCGGTCGTCATCCGCGGGCAGGTTCTCCTGACGCTCGAGAGCGGCAGTGTCGTCATGGGGCCGGGGGACGTCATGGTCGATCGCGGCGCGCTGCACGCCTGGGGCGCTCACGGCGACGAGCCCGCGGTCATGGCCGCGACGCTCATTCCCGCCAAACCGCTGTCATAGGCAGCCCGATCGGTCCGGCCCTCCATCGGACCGGCATGCATCTCCGCATGCGAGCAGGAGATGCTCGCCATCGCCCGGGCGCTGATGCGGCAACCGCGCGTACTGCTCATCGACGAGCTGAGCATGGGCGTCGCCCCGGTGATCACCAAGCGGCTGCTCGGCGTCGTACGCCAGGTCACGTCCGAGACCGGGGCGGCGGGGGTGCTCGTCGGGCAGCATGTCCGGCCCGCACTCGAATCGGCGGACCGCGCGCTCGTCCTCGTCCACGGCGAGGTCGCTCCGCGGGACTCCGCCGAGGCGCTGTTCGCCGAACCGCGGCGGATCGAGAACGCCTGCCTGAAGGGTTCGGTCGCGTCCGTGACCTCAAAGTCCGGCCCGCGCCCATGAGGTCGTCGACAGACAGCATGAAGAGGACGGCGATGCGCAGCGTCGTGAGCCGTGACGGGTGACGTCGGCGGGAAGCCGGCCGTCACCCTCGACGGCGAGACCCCGGTAACCGACCCGAACGCGTCGGCGAAGACCGGACCGCCCGGTGTTCCCCAGCGACCTCGTCACGTTCGAGGAGGTATGGCTCGCCGAGCCCGACGGCCAGTCGGGCGAAGCCCCGGAGCCGCCCCCGCAGCCGGCGCCGGCTGCCGCGGGAGGCCGCGGCGGCGGTGGACTCCGAAGCGGAGAGGGCCAGTTGGGAATTCGACGAGGAGGGCTTCCACCGCACGCGCACCCTCGACCACACCGTCGCCCTCGACGGCCCGGTGAATTGGGTGCTCGACCGCGGTCCGGTCCACCTGGATCCGCACGATGTCGTGGTGTGGTGCGCCACCCGTCACGTCTGGCGCGACAACGGCGACGAGCCGATGCGCCGCTGACCGTGAGGATCGGCGTCGACGCGCAGTAGACGCCGGCCGACCGAGTACCCCCGAAAGCTCCGTCCGTCGGACGGGCACAACCGAAGGGAAGCGATCATGGCAGGAAGGGTCGAGGGCAAGGTCGCCCTCGTCACGGGCGCCGCGCGCGGTCAGGGCCGTGCGCACGCGGTGCGGCTCGCCCAGGAGGGCGCCGACATCATCGCGCTCGACATCGCGGACCAGATCGACACGGTGCCGTTCGCGATGGGAACCTCGTCCGACCTCGCGCAGACCGCCAAGGACGTCGAGTCGCTCGGCCGCAGGATCGTGGCCAGGCAGGCCGATGTACGCGACCTCGCGCAGGTCCGGTCGGCCGTCGCCGAGGGCGTGGCCGAGCTGGGACGTCTCGATGTCGTGGTCGCCAATGCCGCGGTGGCCGTCTTCGGGCCGGGACTTGAGCTGTCCGAGGAGCAGTGGCGCGTCGTCCTCGACGTCAACCTGACCGGTGTATGGCACACCGCCAAGGCGGCGATCGACCACATCCGGGCCGGTGGCAACGGGGGTTCCGTCATCCTGGTCAGCTCGGTGATGGGCCTGCGGGGAGCGCCGAACCTGGCGGCCTACGTGTCGGCGAAGCATGGCGTGGTGGGCTTGGCGCGCACCCTGGCGATCGAGCTCGCACCGGAGAACATCCGCGTCAATGCCATCAATCCCGGCACCGTGAACACACCGATGCTCCAGAACCCCGCGATGTACGCCCTGTTCGCGCCGGACCTGCCGGTCGAAGAGCGCACAACGGACGTCATCAAGGGGCGGATGAGCTTCGCCAACGCGCTCCCGGTCCCGTGGCTCGAGCCGGTCGACATCGCCAACGCCGCTCTTTTCCTCGCCTCCGACGAGGCGCGGTACATCACGGGAATCACCCTTCCCGTCGACGCCGGCAGCACCCTCAAGTAGGACTCGGTGCTCCGGCGCGGCACCGGTCGGCCCGGCCACGCCTCGGTGGAGCGGCCGGGCCGGTGGCGTATCGGGGCGGGCGCGGCGTCAGCCCGTTGAGCGGGATGGTGGCCGCATGAACGGGGTCGGCACCCGCCGGCGCGGCGGCGATCGCATAGCTGGGCACGACGACGTACTCGGCATGCGCCCGGTTCAGTCCCATCGGGACCCCGTAGTTGAGCGCGATGACGGGCTGGCCGGGCTTCCAAGGAGCCCCCGGTCCCACCGCGTCGACGACGCCGGCGATGTCCCAGCCGAGGCCGTAGTGACCGCCCTCCGGCGGGCCAGGGCAGTAGCCGCTCAACGCCGCCAGTTCGGTAAAGTCGAGCGCCGCCGCCTGAACCTTGATCCGGATCCCGATCAGACCCGGTTCGGGCTTGTCGACCTCGGCGATCTCGATGACGTCCGGGCCCCCCGACCGAACCGTATACAGCTGCTCGCATCAGTTCACTTTCCATGAGGACGCGCACCTGCCCCGTGGCGGGCGCTGAATCCGTGGTGCAGGGAATCGGGCGCCCACGGCGCCACGTGGAGCACCAACGCCCATCACGCTAAAACCTCACGCCAACGTCAGGTGCACGTCCGGCACACGTGCGTCACAGGCGGTGCGGCCTATCCCTTGATGGCGTCGTAGTTGGTCAGCCTGCCGTCCTTGACGGTGCCGAACAGCGCGTAGGCGGAACACAGGACCGGGACCGTGCTCGACAACGGCGGTGGCTTGCGGTGAGCTGAGCCCGTTCCATGCCTTCGGCGGCTACAAGAACACCGGTATCGGGCGGGGTTGGGGGGCGTGCGGGCTCGACGCATTTCTGCAGACGAGGTCGATCGTCTGAAGTGTCGCGGGCGGATGAGTCTGCCGCGGCGCGACCGATGGTGCTCAGCCGGTGGCGGCGACGGGCTCGACCCGCGTGAGAACTCCCTGGAACAGCGTTTTGATCAACCTGTCCGTCCGTGCCGGGATTTCGGCCTTGTCGAGCTCGCCGCCGTCGAGACGGGACGCCAGCACCTGCATGACGACCGTGCCGAACAGTACCTCCGCCACGTCGACCGGGGAGGCCGACGGGTCGGCCTCCCCGCGCTCGACGGCCCGCGCCATGATCTGGGCAACCATGCCGGAGTGCACCTCCTGCACGGCCCGGGCGAACGGGCCCAGCCGTTCGTGTGCGCCCGCGGCATCGATGGAGATACGCAACTTCGCCCACCCGGCCGGATCGCAGCAGTAGCGGTACAACGTCGTCGTCAACTCGGTCAGGTCGTCTCTCAAGCTGCCGGTGTCCGGAACGGGGACGATGCCGCTCCGGCTGCGCAGCGCATCGACCATGAGCGACTCCCTGTCCGGCCACCTCAGATAGACGGTCGACTTGCCGACCCCGGCCCGGCGAGCGACTCCGTCGAAAGTGAATCCGGCCCAGCCGTGCTCGCCGTACTCCGCGAGGGCAGCGGTGATGATGGCGCTCTCAACGCCTGGCATCCTGGGGCGCCCGCGCCCCCTGCGGCTCTGGCCCTGGGTGGTGGACATGCCTCATTGAACCTCACGCGAGCACGCGCAGGGAGGGGCCGAACAGAGGCAAGTCCAGGGATGCCGGACTGAAATGTCCCGGCACTGTCGGCCGGCCCTGAAACACATTGAGCAGGGCGAACGGATGCCGCTTCGACGCGCGGGTGTGAGCTGGACGGCCCAGTGTCATCTGCCTGACCGTAACTCGACGCGCTGTAAAGTCAGTTGGCGCGGAACACGGCCGACCCGACGACAGACCGTGCGCGCTGCTTCCGCAGAGCAACCTCGTCGCCACCGCCCTGGGGGAGCTGAGCCCGCGAAGACGACCCGGACGCCCTGCGTGAGATTCGTCGGACGGCCGGTGCCACGCGCCGAGGGCGTCGCAGAGGCCATGGGCGCGGCGCTGTACGCCGCGGAGGCCCCCATGGACGGGCTCGCCCACGGGCGAGTGGTCCAGGCGGAAATCGCCCGAGGGGAGCATCTGGCCGGCATCGGCATGGCTTGGGCTCGGGCACGGGCCATGCCGGGCGTGCTGGACGGCGTCACCCATCGCAACGCCGTCCGGCTCGGAAACGTGGACGACGTCACCCCGCACGCGCTTGAGTCCGACCGCGTGCACCACTACGGCAGGGTGCTGGCGCTCCGCGTGCACCACTACGGCAGGGTGCTGGCGCTCGTCGTCGCCTCCGCCATCGAGCGGGCCGGGGCGGCCGCGGTGTCCGTCCGCGTCGCCGTACCTACCGGAGGCCACGACGTCGTCCTCACGACCGGCCGCCCCCGGCTCCACACGCCCGAATGCCTCCACCCGACGACAGGGCCTAGCGGGACACCGGCGCGGGGATGCGGGCGGCGAGGCGAGCCAGCGGTGCCGGGTCGACGCCGGCGGCTTCGGCCAGCTGACTCAGCTCGTCCAGCAGCATCGCGCTCTCGGCCGCCACCGAATCCGAGACCTGGCTGACCATGCCCTTGCCCGCCGGTGTCGCGAACATCGCCCAGAACATCGCGGTGAGCACCGGTCCGGGTACGAACGGCATTGCGCGCATGTTCCCCGGCGCGACCGTGGCGCCGGAGCGGCGCACGGCACGCATGCCGGACCGTACCGCAGCGCCGAGTTCGCGGGCCGACGACCAGCTCAGCCGTGGACCGGACCCCGAACGTCCCGGCAAGAAGGCCGCCGCCACCATCGGCGCGACGAAGGCAGCGTGCGTCTTGAGCCAGCCGTCGATGACGGGGGAGACGATGGTCGGGATCGCGGCGCTGGAGAAGACCGAGCCGACGCTCCGCAAGTCTTCGTCGATCACGCCGTCGGGGCGGCCGATCGTGGTGACCTGGACGGCGCGCGACACGATCGAGTACCCGACGGTCTCGTCACTCACCTTGGCCAATATCGCCGGGAAGCCCCAGACCAGGCGGTCGGCACCGATCTCACCGACCCAGCGGTCCGCGTCGGAGGCGTTGTTGAACATGAACATGATCCGAGCCGAGCCGTTCGCCGCCAGCGCCGGGACGAGGCTTTCGATCTGGGGGCGCTGGACCGGCACGATCACCAGGTCGTAGTTGTCGTCGAGGGACGCGGTCACCCGGACATCGGCGCGCTCGGCGGCGCCGCGGCGCGGCTTGCCGCGTAGTCCGTCACGCTCCAACGCTTCGCGGCGCCGCGCATTGCGCACCACCATGGTGACCTCGTGACCGGATGCGGCGAGCTTCAGAGCGAAGGTGCTGCCGATCGCTCCGGCGCCGATCACGGCGATGCGCCAGTGCGGTGTTGTCGTCATGGTGAACCCCTCGGACCAAGTGAGAAACAATCGCGTTTACGGCGGTAGCATCGAGGAACCATGAACACGCCGTCCGCAGATCACTCATCCGTCCCGCCCAGGGCGCTGCCGCGGGGTCCGCACCGGCTGGAGCCGGAGCTGATCGCCGCTTCGCAGCGCGCCCGCCTGCTGGACGCGATGGCCGAATCCGTCGCCGACGTCGGCTACGCGGGCACGACGGTTGCCGACGTGCTGCGGCTGGCCGGGGTCTCCCGTAAGACGTTCTACGAGCTGTTCGCGAACAAGCAGGCGTGTTTCCTCGCCGCGTTCGACCATGCCGCGCAGGTCCTCGCCGCATCAGTGAACGCGCAGCCCGTACCCGCCGGCGATGTCGATGAGCAGTTGCGGGCCGGCTACGCCGCGCTCTGCTCGACGCTGGCGTCCATGCCGAACTACGTCCGAGCTTTCGCCGCGGGCGCGCCGGAGGTCGGCGCCGCCATGCAGGACTGTCAGGCCGCCTGGCGCGAGGCGTCGATGTCCCGCCTGAAGCTGGTGTACGAGGCGAGCGTCACGGAGGCCGCGGCAGGCGATCTTCCAGCTCGGCTGCCGGACCACGTGGCCCGAGCGATCGTCGGTGCCGGCGACGCGCTGATCCTGGAGCACCTCGCGGCGCAGGGGCCCGAGTCGCTCGACGTGCTCATACCCACTCTGGTCAGCGTGGCGCGCACGCTGATGTTCGCCCACATCGATCCACCGGCGGCCGGTCGGGCGACGGGTCACTGAACGGTGGCGGACGCAGGTGTGGCGTCCGACTTCACCCTCGTCTGGTTCGGCTCGCTCGCGGCGCTCGCGGCCGGCCGCAACTCGCCGATGAGGAACAGGAGTTCATCAAGCCGTGCTCGTTCGTCGGCAGGTGCGGCCGGAACCCCGGGCAAGCCGGCTGCACTCCCCGGTCAATCCCTGCTCTGAAGTGGTACGGGTGCGCCTGCCCGTTGGCTTCCCCCCACCACTGCCGGTCATGGGGATCGGTGGGGATCAGACAATTCCATATGGACGTCATAACGCTCCTTGGATGAGAGCGGCCCCGCCTGCGTCGGGGCCGTGAGCCTGAGCACGCTAGGTGTCGTATCTGCACGACAACTGTCGCCATCCGGGTCCGGCCTCCTTGCGCAGGTGCTCTTGGTTGTCCTGTCGCACCGCGGTTGTCGGATTCTCACCGCTTCTCGTTCGTGGTGGCGGATTCTCATTGCGTCGCGCACTGAGCGATGACGTTTGCCCCGTACGTGGGGTTTGATCTCATTTCCCTGGTCCGGTTCTCGCTGTACCTGTCACGGTCGTTTCCGGCAGGTATGCGGAGCCGGGGGTGGCGATGGATCTGGGTCTGGTCGATGTCGAGTGGGCTGACGGTGAGGGCGGCGGGCTGCGGAAGTCCGTGCTGGAGGCGGTGTCCCGGGTTCGGTTCGAGTCGGTGCTCCCGGTGCGGCGGTTCACGTCGTACCGCGGGCAGCGGCACTTCACGGGCTGGTACTGGGCTGCGACAACACAGTCGCTGGTGGGGTTTGAGTCGTGGCTGGAGCGGGACCGGGCCATGCTCCTCGATCATGACCGGCGGGTGGTGGGGCTGGCCTCGCAGCCGTTCCGTCTGACCTGGCAGGGAGAGAAGCGCCGGATCTCCCATACGCCGGACTACTTCGCGCGCCTGGAGGACGGCTCGGGCCTGGTCGTCGATGTCCGGCCGACGGACCGGGTCGGCCCGGAGGACGCGGTGAAGTTCTCGGCGACCGAGGCGATGTGCCAGGAGATGGGCTGCTGGTCCTTCGCTCTGGTGCACGAGCCCGATCCGGTGGAGATGGCCAACGTCCGCTGGCTGTCTGGCTATCGGCATCCACGCAACCTGGTCGGCAACCTCGCGAAACGGCTCATGGACGCCTTCGCCGACCCGCGGTTGCTCATAGACGGTGCCGAGGCAGTGGGGGACCCGCTGTCCGTCCTGCCGACGCTTTACCACCTGCTGTGGTGCGGTGACCTGAGCCTTGACCTGGCGGTGCCGCTGGGAGACGGCTCCATGATCGGCTGTGCGGCGGTGAGTCATGGCTGAACTGGCACCACGCGGAGTTCTGCGGGTCGGGGACCGGATCCGGTTCGAGAGCCGGAACCAGCAGGTCATCGGGCTGGAGGGAACGGCCTTGCGACTGCTCAGCGACGAGGGCGACACCAGTGTCATGGCTGCCGGCTACGTGATGGCGGCCGCCGATTTCGAGGTGCTGGACCGGGGGCCGGAGGCGGTCCCGGAACGAGTCCTGCCGCCGTTCGCGTTGGTGGACGCGTTGCCGCCGTCGGCCGTCGAGCAGGCCCGGTTCTGGGAACAGCACGTGGTGGAAGTGCTCACCGGGCTGCCTCCGGACGCTCCGGAGGGCACGTCTCCTCGGCCCGAGTACGACCCGGCCTGGCGGACGATGATGGAGCGGGAAGCTGCGAAGGTCGCCGAGCTGGCAGCTGGCGGGCAGCAGATCAGCAAGCGGACCTTTCTGCGGATGCGGCAGCGCTACGAGGCCGAGGGGTTGTGGGGACTGGTGGACGGCCGGTCCCGGAAACCGCCGGCCCCGGCCCCCGGCACCGGAAGGACGGACGAGCGCGTCGTCGAGGCGGTCACCGAGGCACTGGCCGGGCAGACAGACCTTTCGACGGGCGACCGCAAGCGGCTCATGCTGCAGGCCGAGCAGATCCTCGCCGCGAAGCACGGCGAGGAAGCGGTGAAGCTCCTGCCGACGAGGGCGACCTTCTACCGGCTGGTGAACAGCCTCGCCAAGAACAACGAGTCCTTCGGGTCGGCCACGGTCCGCCGACAGCGGGCTCTTCGGCCCCTGGGGCCGTTCACCCCGTCCATGGCCTCCCGCCCCGGGGAGATCGTGCAGATCGACTCCACGCGGCTGGACGTGATGGCGGTGCTGGACGACGGTGTCGTGGCCCGCCCGGAACTGACCATCGCGGTCGATGTCACAACGCGCACGATCTGCGCGGCCCTGCTCAGGCCCGCGGGCACGAAAGGCGTCGACGCCGCAGTACTGCTGGCGAGGATGCTGGTTCCCGAGCCGATGCGTCCGGGCTGGAGCCAGACCCTGGCGATGTCGGACTCGATCCTGCCGCACCAGCGGCTCATGGCGATGGACACGCGGTTGGAGAAAGCCGCAGCCAAGCCGGTCGTCATCCCGGACACCATCGTGATCGACCACGGCAAGGTGTTCGTCTCCGACACGTTCTCCTCCGCCTGCTCGCTGCTGGGGATCTCGCTGCAGCTCGCCCGGCCCAGAACCCCGACGGACAAGGCGATCGTGGAGCGAACGTTCGCGTCGATCAACTCGCTGTTCTGCCAGTACGTCGCGGGCTACACCGGCTCCGATGTCACGCGCCGCGGCAGCGACCCGGCCTCCGAGGCGGTCTGGACCCTCGCCCAGCTCCAGGACCTCCTGGACGAGTGGATCATCTGCTGGCAGCAGCGTCCCCACGAGGGCCTGCGCAATCCCTATATGGCGGGGCGGACGCTGTCGCCGAACGAGTCGTACGCCATCGCCGTCGCCCGCGCCGGATACTTGCCCGTCGCTCTGTCGGCGGAGGACTACATCGAACTGCTGCCCGCGGTCTGGAGGGCCGTCAACGACTACGGCATCAAGGTCAACTACCGCACCTACGACAGCCCCGAGCTCAACCGGTTGCGGAGGCAGCCGTCCGGGGTGACGGGTAAGCAGGATTTGTGGGAGGTCCACTACGACCCCTACGACGTCTCCCGCGTCTGGGTACGGCGAAGCGACAGCCGCCGGTGGATCGAAGTCCCGTGGACCCATCTGCCCATGGTCCGGGCTCCGTTCGCCGACTTCACCTGGCGCCACGCACGCCAGCTTCTCGCCGACCAGGGCCACGACGACACCAGCGAGACCGCTATTGCCCAGGTCCTGGCCAAGCTGCTCCGCAGGGCGGGGAAGCCGCCGGCCGGATCGGAGCAGGTCATGGCCCGCACCCGGGTAGCCCTTGAGGCCCCCGCACGGCCCCCACTCCCGCCCGCCCGGTCCGCCGATGCGGACGACAGCGAGGACGAAGGGCCGGAGGAGGCGCCGGTCACCCCGTTCGGCGTCTTCAACCCCCTGGAAGAGGAGGGGAATCCGCTGTGGTGACTCCGCCTGACGCCCATGACGACGAGCACAACCCGCTGACCACCAAGGCCGGCTGGCGACAGTTCGTCGACGACGCCCCGGCCTGCCCGCCGATGCTCTCGCTGCGGGCCTTCAAGGCCCTGACCGAGGAGAAGCGGCTTGCTTACAACGAGCCCCGGCTGGACTACCACTCCCGGCTCGTGATCGTGGCCACCCCCACCGTCCGCAACGTGTTCACCACCGGACGGCGCCTGGTCCTGCTCAACCGGCACCAGATCTCCGGCCGCCGCGGGCTGATCGTCACCGGCCAGGCCGGGACCGGCAAGACGACGGCCATCGCCCAGCTCGGCCGCAACCATGAACTCCTGGTCCGCAAACGGCTCGGCCCGGCCGCCGCGGGGCGACTGCCGGTCGTCTACGTCACTGTCCCGCCCCGGGCCACCCCGAAGATGCTCGCCATCGAGTTCGCCCGGTTCCTGGGCCTCCCGGTCGTCCGGCAAGAGACCCAGACCTCCATCACCAACGCCGTCTGCGACCTGCTGATCAAAATGCGCGTCGAACTCGCGCTCGTCGACGAGATCCACAACCTCAACCTCGCCACCCAGGCCGGGGCCGAAGCCTCCGACCAGCTCAAATACCTGTCCGAGCGGATCCCGGCCACCTTCGTACTCGCCGGCATCGACGTCGCCGCGAGCGGCCTGTTCAGCGGTGTCCGGGGCCAGCAGATCGCCGGCCGATACACCGTCACCGACACCGAACCGTTCGCCTACGGCACCACTGCACAGCGGCAGAACTGGCGAAACCTGATCGCCTCGCTCGAAGACGCCCTACGACTCCACCGGCATAAGACAGGCAGCCTGGTCAAACTCGACGGCTACCTCCACGAACGCACTGACGGCGCGATCGGCAGCCTCTCCCAACTCGTCCGCGGCGCCGCCCTTGAGGCCATCATCAACGGCAGCGAGGCCATCACCCGCAAGACTCTGGAGACCATCGAGGTCGACCAGACCGCCGAGGACGCCCGCCAGGAACACCGCCGCAACCGCCGCAACCGCCGCCGGAGGCCGGATGCCGACGCAGCCTGACCAACTCCGCCAGCTGCCCATCGCTCTCGGCCCCGTCCGCAACGAGACCCTCGGTTCCTATCTCCACCGCCTGGCCGTCGCCAACAACCGTCCCGCGGGCCTCCTCGCCCGCCTCCTGGGACCGCTGCCGCCGGAGTTCTCCCCGCTCAGCAACACCACTGCCGGCTGGACTCCCCACACGCCTGAACGCCTGGCCATACTCTCCGGGCGCCCAACGCCCCAACTCGCCCGGGCCCTGCCCGCGCTCGCCGACTTCCTCAGCCCGCGTGATCCCGGGCGGCGAACGGAACAGCTGATCAGCCGCCCCTGCCGCTGCTGCACGGCCCGCCGCAGCCCCACCGCTTCCGTGGTCATCACCCTCTCGCCTGCCCATGTCCACCTCTGCCTGCGGCATCAGCTCTGGACCCGCTCCACTCACGACATCCCGCTCGTCTCCTTGCCGGAAGTCATCGAGGCCCAGCGTCGACTCGACCAGCTCGCCCGCCATCACCGCAAGGTCCGACAAGCCCTCGACCTGGCGCGGAGAGTCGTCGAGGACTGGTCCGCCTCCGGAATGCCGATCGACCTCGGGAAAGAGTGGACCGATCGCCTCGACCGAGTCGAAGCTCTCGCTGTCAGCAAGAAGGTCTCGGCTGAGGACCGCAGTCACCTCGCGGCGTTCCCCGAGATCGCGGTGCTGACGCACCTGATCCTCGACCCGCCCACCACTGCCCTCGATCCCAAGGAGCTCTATCTTGCGAGGACCGCCGAGCTGAGCCGACGATTCGCGCGGATCTACACCACCCTCGGAACCCAGGACCCCCTCTACCGGCGTTTCTGTCTCTACCGCGAACGAGACTCCCGTGAGGCTCTGGGCTAAGCCTTGATTGGTGCGGCCGACCTGGCGGCCTGCTCGATCTTCGCGCAGTAGGCTGCACGGGCTTCCTCGTCGATCTGCTTCTCGTGTTCGGCGCGCAACCCGGTCCGGCCGTCGAGGCCCTCGCGCAGGATATCGGCGTGCCCGGCATGCCGGATGGACTCGCCGAGGACATGGACCATGACGGCGAACAGGTTCGTGTCGGCATAAGGCTCCGGCCACCACGGCACGTGGCCGGGGGCGTCGACGGGAAGCTCGTTGATCGTCGCGTCCGAGTGTTCCCACGTGCGCCGGTAGAACCCGATGATCTGATCGCGGGTCTCGTCCTCGGTCGCCCACAGATCGCTGCCGTTGGAGTCCTGCCACCGGGGCAGCGGTTCCGGGGAAGGGCGGTCGAAGACCTCGCCGAAGTACCTGGCCTCGACGGTGGCCACGTGTTTGACCAGGCCGAGGAGGTTGGTCCCGGTCGCTGTCAAAGGTCGGCGGGCGTCGTATTCGGACAAGCCGTCGAGTTTCCAGAGCAGCGCCTCGCGGTCCCGCCGCAGTCTCCCGTGCAGGTTGTCTTTCGCGAATTCATCGATCATGCGGCATGAGCCTGCCATGGGCTGCTCGTGGCCTCAAGATCCCGTACGTGGTCCGCAACGACTGACAGAGCCGAGGCCTGGCCATGGCCGCCGCTCGCGAAACTTGCCACGTGAGACAACCTCTAGGTTCGACTCGTGGACGGCACTGAGATCACCATCAAGCTCACCCCCGACGAGGCACTCGTCCTCTCGGACTGGCTGGAGCGAGTTCATATGACGGACCTCTGCCGTCTGGTCGACGACCCAGCCGCGTGGGCCCCGATCCACAAGCTTCCCGGGATCTTCGCTGCTGACTACGCGGAGCGTCTGGATGCAGCACGGCGCCGCCTGAGGGAGACCATGGGCAGCTTCGCTGAAGAGCAAGACGGCTGAGCCAGCTATCCCATCAGTCAGGACGATTCCGTGAAAGCCATGTCAGTTGAGAACGCTGAGGGCCAGCGTTCTCAATCGACGTGGCACCCCACCAGGTCAGCGGCTCGCCATCTGACAGATGCACTTCGACAGGACATTGGTCCGGTTCCGCGAGTCGCGGGGAAGCGGCGTTGTCGGTGCACGTCGCGGACCCTCAGCAGCAGCTTGCGACGCTCGTGCGCTGTCCACCGCGACCACTCGCCCTCGAACGCGGTGCGCACCCGCCTCGACCGCGGCGTCCACGTCAGCCGCGCCACCCGCGGCGATCGCGCCGAGGGAGGATCCGGTGGCGGGGTTGATCACGTCGATCGTCTCGCCCGACGCGGCCGGTGCCCAGCGTCCGCCGATCAGGTTCTGCTTCGTGCTCCCTACGAACGCCGGGAGCTCATATGTGGTGGTCATCGTCAATTCGATTCAATCCGTTCTCATCGGACTCGAAAGCGGTCTGGATCGGATCCGAGATCAGTCGAACTCGAAGACGCCCTTGCCGGCGTCCTGCTTGTCGAACCACGCGTAGGCCTCGGCAGCCTGGTCCAGCCGCCAGGTGTGCGAGTACAGGTCGTCCACGGGCAGGTCGTGCGCCACGATGAAATCGGCGCACCGCGCCTGCTCGATCGAGGACTGCGTCCAGCTCGTCATCACCGTCCACTGCTTCTTGTAGACCGCCTGCGTGGTGAACTCCACCTCGCCCGGCAGGCCCGTGAACACCACCCGGCCGAACGTGCCCAGCACACCGAACGCGTCATCGGCCGCCCGGCCGGACGTCTCCATCACCACGTCGGCAAGCCGCCCCCGCGTGTACCGCGAGACCACGTCCACCAGTGACTCCGAGCGGGAGTTGACCACCACGTCCGCGCCGAACGCCCGTGACTTCGCCAGCCGCCGGTCGTCCACGTCCACCGCGATCACCTTCGCGCCCATCGCGGTCGCGAACATCGTCGCCGAGAGGCCCACGGGCCCCTGCCCGATGACGACGGTGACGGTGTCCTCCACCCCGCCGAGCCGCTTGATCGCGCCCCACGCGGTGCCCGTGCCGCAGCCGATCGCGGCGCCCGCCTTGAACGACAGCTGCTCCGGCATCGGCAGCAGCGCGGCCACCGGCACCACCGCGTACGGCGCATGACCGCCGTTCACGTGGACCGCCATCGTCCTGCCCGGCGCGGTCTCGCACATCTGCGGCCAACCCACCCGGCAGCGGCGGCAGGTCCCGCAGCCGAAGTAGTGGTGGATCATCACGCGATCGCCCGGCGTGGCCTGCGCCGGGGTGACGCCCTCGCCTACCGCGTACACCTCGCCGCACGGCTCGTGCCCCTGGATCACCGAGTGGTCGAAGTCGAAATTGCCGTGGTAGAAGTGCAGGTCGCTGCCGCACATGCCGGACGCGCGGATCCTCACGACGACCTCGCCGAGGCCGGGCTCGGGGTCGGGGAAGTCCGTCAGGGCGACGGTGCCGTCGCCCACGAAGGTGATGCCCTTCATGATGTCGGTCTCCTTCGGATGGCCGGGTGGTTACTTCGCGCGGAGCCGGGCGGTGGCGTCGGCGTCGATCCGCAGGCCCTCCGGGTCGTGGTGCGGGTCGCCCACCACCACGACGCCGTAGTCGCGGGCGGCGCCCTCGATGCTCACGTACTCGTTACGGACGTCGCGCAGCACCGCCTCCGGGTCACGGGTGAGCGGGTCGCCCCAGCCGCCGCCGCCGTTGGTCAGGCAGCGCAGCACCGTGTTCGGCGCCGTCCGCCACACGCTCTGGCTCGCGAAGTAGTGGTAGCGGCCGTGCTCCGGATCCAGGTGCTTCGCCTCCGGGTCCAGCACGCCGGCCACCGGGACGCTGTGCCGGTAGACCTCCGGGTCCGTGCCCAGCATGGCGGTGCCGGCGCCGTCAGCCTGCGGGAACAGCCACATCGCGCCGTTCGGGCCCGGGCGCCCGCCGTTCGCGCCCACGCCGCTCGGCTCCTTCGTGCGGAACGGTGAGAGGTACTGCTCCGCGGCGGTCAGCCACAGCGTGTCCTTGAGGTTCGCCGCGCCGCCGCGGAACGCCCCGGGCCCGCCGCTGTCGATGGCGTGTTCCTTGCGCAGCAGCACCACCGGCGACTCGTGCTCGATGGTCTCCGTGGCCGGGTCCAGGTTGTTCAGCGGGAACAGCACCGTGTAGCTGTCGCCGTCGCCGTGCCGGGTGGCGCCCCACGGGCCGTGTTCGCCGCCGCACTGGGTGGCGCTGGTCCAGAACGTGCCGTCGTCCCGCGTGCCCGACGCGTTGTGGGTGTTGGTGGAGCCGTAGTCGCCGGCCACGCCGCGCTCGCCCAGCACCGGGTTGAGCGCGTCGAAGATCGCCGACACCACCGCCCCGGAGGCCTCCCAGAACATCATGATGCCGCCGTCGGGCGGCAGCGACGACACGAACGAGCCGGCCGGGGTGACCACGTCGATGTTGCGCCACGTTCCGGAGGTGAACCGCACCGTCGGATCGAGCAGCATGGTCAGCGCCACGCCGGCCGCGGTCTTGGTGTCCAGCACACCGCAGTTGATGCAGGTGCGGGCCTGCCCGGTGGTACCGGACAGGTCGACCTCGATCTCCGTGCCGCGCTTGCGCAGCGTCACGTGCACCCGGTACTCCTTGGTGTCGTCCAGGCCGTCGGCGTCCACCAGCGCGGAGCCGGGGTAGTCGCCGTCCGGGACCTGCGCGATGGCGTCGCGCATCCGCTCCGCCGAGGTGTCGCACGAATACGTCAGATTGCCCAGGAAAGCGTCCAGCCCGTATCGCTCGATGTTGCTGTGGACCAGCTGCTCGCCCAGCTTGAGCTGGTGCAGCATGCTCTTGAAGTCGGGCAGCAGCATGCTGCCCCAGCGGGTGTTGTCGAAGATCAGGCTGAACGTCCCGCGCACCGGCCGGTCCTGCGACCACAGCAGCATCGGCGGGATCACCAGGCCGTTCTCGTAGACGTTGTGCTTGGTCGCCGAGAACCCGCCGGGCACGGTGCCGCCCATATCCAGCTGGTGCGCGCACATGTTCACGAACGCCACGATCCGGCCCTCGTGGAACACCGGGCGGATGAACGCCACGTCGTTCACGTGCCGGCCGCCGCGGTACGGGTCGTTGCAGATGAGTACGTCGCCGGGGCGCAGGTTCTCCGGGCCGTACTCGACCACGGTGTTGCGCACCGCGTCGCCCATGGTGCCCAGGAACACCATGAGGCTGTTGCTCACCACGGCCATCGGGTAGCCCTGCTCCGGCGGGCCGCTGATGGTGCAGGCGAAGTCGTACCAGTCGCGGATGATGGGGGAGAAGGCCTCCCGCATGAAGCCGGTGGACATGTGCTCGACGATGTAGTCGAGCCGGTTGCGCAGGACCGACGCGGTGAATCGGTCGCTGCCGTACCGGGCCGCGAAGTCGTTGTCGGACAGGTCACGGATCCGGCCGGCCTGCCGCACGGTGGGTTCGATGGTGTCGGTCATGATCAGTGGTTCCTCCGGATGACGATCTCGCCGTACTCGCCGACGGTGGCGCTCTGGCTCGCGCCGATGTGCGTGGTGGACAGGCCCTCATGCACGATGGCGGGGCCGACGAGCTCGTCGCCGGCGCGCAGCGACTCCCGGTCGTAGACGGTGGCGGTCTGGTCACCGTCGCCACCGTCCGAGAGGTCGCCCAGGTAGCGCAGCGTGCGGGTGCCCACGGGGAGCAGTGGCTCGTCGCCGCGCGCGGGGAGCTTCGGGTACTCGATCTTGTCGGTCTTCAGCACGGCGCGGACACGGAACGTGACACCCTCGACGGGCATCGCCTCGAACCGGTTGTCGGACCGCGACTCGTAGGTGTCGTGGAAGCCGGCCACCATCGCCGCCACCGCGTCGGCGTCCAGCGTGCCGTCGGGCACCGGGATGAACGGCGTCTCCCAGCTCTGGCCGACCAAGTGGGCGTCCATGCTGCGCTGCAGCTCGACGTCGCAGTCGTCCACCTGGGCCCGCAGCTCGTGCTCCATCTCCACGAAGATGGCGTCGATGCGCTCGGCGTTCGCGTCGTCGAGCATCAGGTAGGCGCTGCGGTTGACCGTGAACACCTGGTCCGCCGACAGCAGCCCCAGTGCCGAGAACAGGCCGGGGCTCGGCGGGACGATCACCTCCTTGCAGCGCACGGCGTCGAGCACGGCAGGCAGCAGCATGGGGCCGGCCGCCCCGAACGCGATCAGGCTGTAGTCGCGCGGGTCGACGCCGTTCTTGATGGCCACGTTGAACAAACCCTCGGCCATGTTGTGCACGGCCATCTCGTAGGCGTAGCGCACCCGCTGCCGCAGCGTGAACGGGGTCTCGAGCGATTCGAACGCGTGCTGGGACAGGCTCCGGTCGATGGCCACCTCGCCGCCTGCGAAGCCGTCGGGGTCCAGGATGCCGATCATCAGGCAGGTGTCGGTGGTGGTGGGCGCGGTGCCGCCGCGGCCGAAGCACGCCGGGCCCGGCTCGGCGCGGGCGCTGTCCGGGCCCACCTGGATCTCGCCGCCCGCGCCGATGTGCACGATGGAGCCGCCACCGGCACCGATGCTGGAGATGTCATTGGCGAGCGCGTTGACCACAAGGTCGTGCTCCAGCTCGAACGACGTGTTCACGAACGGCTCGCCGCCGGTCACCACGCTGATGTCACAGCTCGTGCCGCCGACGTCGGCGCACAACAGCTCGGTCCGGCCGATCAGTTTGCCGAAGTGAGCGCAGGCGACGGTGCCGGCGGCCGGCCCGGAGAACACGATGCGGAACGGCTTCGCCATCGCGTGCTCGGCCGGCACCAGCGTGGCCGCGCAGTCCGCGAAGTTCAGCGAGCCCGTGAAGCCGAGCCCGGTGAGGCCGGCGGACAGCCGGTCGGTGTAGTCGGAGTAGATGATCTTCATCAGCGTGTCGATCACCGTGGTGGAGGCCCGCGCGTACTCCTTGGCAAGCGGGGAGACCTCGCTGGAGACCGACACGGGAACGTCACCCACGATCTCCCGGACGAGCTCGCGCAGCCGCAGCTCGTGGGCGGGGTTGACGTACGCGTTGATCAGGCAGATCGCGACGCCCTCGACGCCGCAGCGGGCCAACGTCTCGATCTCGGCGCGGGCCTGGGCCTCGTCGAGCTTGAACAGCACTTCGCCGCCCGCGAGCATCCGCTCGGCGATGCCCCGCCGCAGGTAGCGGTCGATCAGCGGCTTCGCGGCGTCACCGAAGCTGCGCCGCCAGCCGGGATCGAGCATCGCGTCGGACGGCCGCCACACGCGGCCCATGTCCAGGATGTCGCGGTGCCCCTCGGTCGCCAGGAAGCCGATCTTCGGGAGCTTGCGTGTGATCACCGCGTTCAGACCGTGCGTGCTGGCGTGGTTGAAGACGGTCGATCCGTCGACACCGAGGCGCTCCGCGCCGCGCAGCACGGGCGCGGCGACGTCGGTGTACTCGGTGGACACCTTGGTGGTGAGGATCTTGCCGTCGCGCCAGCCGACGACGTCGGTGAAGGTTCCGCCTACATCAACGGCGATCATGTGGTTCTTCCTTCGGGTAGTGGGATCGAGGGAAGGGGGGATGAGTCGGGCCCGCGCGCGGAGCCCTCCGGTTCAGAGCTGGTCGACGAGCAAAGTGATCGGTCCGAGCCGGTTCGCCGGCGTGCGGCGGACCGAGGTCAGGCAGTGCCGGCACTTGACCACGTGGGTCCACCCGGTCTCGCCGACCACGTCGTACGCGACGAGCTCGGCCCGGCCGCAGCCAGGGCAGTCGCCGGCGACGGGCGTCCGCTCGACGGGGCGTGGGGGTGCGATCTGACTCATGCGGGTCTCCCGTGCGTGTCGTCGTGAGTTCGGTGAACGCCGGGCAACGCTAGAAATGAGTGACCTGGGGCACAATCCGCGGAGCGAAGGCCTGTCCGCTCGGCGAAATCGACGTCCGGCGGGTGCACCGGACATCCGACGCGCGAAGCCACGGCCGCCTAAAAAATATTGTGTACGATGACGTGTGACGCCTCTCACCACTCACCGGAGGTGACGATGCCTGGTCCGGTGCTCTCGGTCGGTGCGGTGCACCGCACGTTCAAGACCACCGATCCCGACGCGGCGCACGAGTACGTGGAGCGGACCTTCGCCGAGCACGAGATGACGCTCGACGGCCGCGACGGCATGTCCTTCCGGCTGGACTCCGCGGTGACGCCCGCAGTCACCGTCGGGCGCATGGCGTACGGCAAGCGTGCCCGCATCACCGGGCCGGCGATGCGGGACTGCTACCACGTGAACCTGCTGGTCTCGGGCAGCTGCATGGTGGAGCAGTCGGGCCGCCGCAGCGGCTTCAGGGCCGACGGTGACCGCCGCGGCGTGATCTTCGGCCCGGACGAGCCGGTGCTGATCGACTGGAGCGCCGACTCGTCCCAGTACCACCTGAAGATCTCCCGGCGCGCGTTCGAGGAGCACGCGGCGAAGCTGGCGGGGCGCCCGGTGGTGGCGCCGATCGCGTTCGGCCTCACGTTCCCGCTGAACGACGCGCCCGGCCGCTCGCTGTCCTCGGCCGTGGCCTTCTACTACCAGCAGCTCGCTCAGGAGGGCGGCCTGGCCACCATGCGCGCCGTGCAGCGGGAGCTCGAATCGGCGCTGATGACCCAGGTACTGCTGGTGGCCCGCAGCGACCTCACGCCGGCGCTGAACCGCGACGCGGAGGATCAGGACGCGGACGCGCGGATCCGCTACGTCACGGACTACATCCGGGCCGGCGCGCAGGACGCCCTGACCGTCGACGACCTGGCCCTGGTCGCCGGGGTCACGGCACGCACGCTGCAGTCCGGCTTTCGCCGGTTCGCGGGGGTCACCCCGAGCGAGTTCATCCGCAACGTGCGGCTCGACGGTGCCCGCGGCGACCTGCTGGCGGGGAACGGCCCGTCGGTCAGCGACATCGCGAGCCGGTGGCACTTTCACCATCTCGGCCGGTTCGCCCAACAGTACCGGCAGCGGTTCGGCGACTCCCCGTCGCAGACGCTGCGCAGCCGCGCCGTCACCGTCGCATAGCCTGCGGGGGCTCGTCTCCGAGCTCTGACCCAGCAGCAAGTACGCCGAGCCCCGGCCACGGTCCCGGTCGGGCAGCAGGCCCGATACCGTCTGTGCGCCGAGACAGTGCTCGCGTAGTAGCGCACAAGCCGCTGCCGGTGAGGCCGTATCGGGCGTCCTGGAAGGAGCGGAAATCCGCCTCGGCGTCGACCGTCGCGGCTGCCTCTGTCGATCGGCTGAGCTTCAGACGGTCGACCGTCGGGCCTGCCCACAGGGCGAGGAACCGGTTCGCGGCGGTGCCGTGTCCGTGTTCCGCACCGTGCGGGCAGGTGACGGTCCTGCCGGGGTGGGCGTTGTCAGGAGGCCGCGGGGAACGCGTTCACGCCGGTCAGGTCGGCCGAGAGCCGCCACAGACGCGCCGCGGCCTCAAGGTCGATCGCGTACGCCGCCACGCCCGGGCCGAGGCCCTCCATACCGCTGCTCCGGCTCACGGGCCTGATGTCCGCGACGTCGGTGTCCTCGCAGTAGACGCCGCCGGTGTTCACGAGCTGCGGGGAGGTGGCGGCCCACACCTGGGTCGACGCGCCCTGCTCGGGCGTCTTGAAGTCGGTCGCCGTCATGTTGCCCTGCTCGTCGACCCAGCCGAAGGCGACCATCTCCTCTTGGGGCAGATGGCGCTGCAGGTCGGTCATGATGTTGCCGGGGTGGACCGCGAACGCCCGCACGCCGGAGTCCTTGCCGAGCGCGTCGAGCTGTACGGCGAAGAGGATGTTCGCCGTCTTCGCCTGCCCGTACGCCTGCCATTTGTCGTAGCCGTGCTCCCACTGGACGTCGTCCCAGCGGATGTCCGAGAGCTGGTGCCCCAGGGAGGAGGTCGACACCACACGCGCGCCGCCTTGTGCGAGCGCGGGCCAGAGGTGGTTGACGAGAGCGTAGTGGCCGAGGTGGTTGGTCGCGAACTGCGCCTCCCAGCCCGGGCCCACGCGGGTCTCGGGGCAGGCCATGATGCCGGCGTTGTTGATCATCAGGTCGATGGCGCGACCGGAGGCGAGGAAGCGCTCCGCGAAGGCGCGGACGCTGTCGAGGTCGGAGAGATCGAGTTCGTCGACCTCCACGTCGTCCAGATCCGCGATCGCGGCCTGGGCGGCCTCGGGGCGCCGCGCGGGGACGACGACATGGGCTCCGGCCGCGACCAGCGCGCGGGTCGTCGCCAGTCCGATGCCGGAGTAGCCGCCGGTGACGACCGCGAGCTTTCCGGTGAGGTCGATGCCGTTCAGGACTTCGTCGGCGGTGCTGCCGAACCCGAATCCCGAGCCGATCTTGTGCTGTTGCGTTGTCATAATCCGTTCCTGGGGTGTGACTGCGAAGCCTGTCGTTTCCCCCCGGGTGGGCGTAACGCCGTTGCCGTAGAAGACGGCGACGGCGTTCCAGAACTCGGAGTAGTACAGCCCGCCCCTGCGTGGGCTCGACGTGACCGGGACCCCGTCGACGGGAAGGGGCGTGGGCGTCGGACCGTCATAGTGGTGTCCGCCGTCCTCGCCCACCGTTATGTCCATCGGGAGGTGACGGAGCAGGCTGTCGACGGTCTTGTTGTCGTTCAACTCGACCGTGAAGTCATGCTTGTCGAGCATGACTTCGATCTTCTCCATGCCGTGCTTTTCCTGACTAGTACATGTATGCGCCGTTGTCGACGGTGAGGACGCGGCCCGTGACCGCTCGGCTCATGTCGCTGGAGAGATACAGAATGGCGTTAGCCTGGTCGATGGGCTGCGTCGGCGCCAGCTTCGTGTTCGAGTAGGTGGCGGCGTACTCGAGCATGGTCGAACCGCCCGGCAGCTCGCCGGCGGCCCAGGCCTGCATCATCGGCGTGTCGGTTTCCCCGGGAGCGACCGCGTTGCAGCGAATGCCCGTGCCGGCGAAGCGGAGCGCGATGTTCTTGGTCATCGTGTTCACCGCGCCCTTGGTCGAGGTGTAGGCGACACCACACACCGGCAGCGAGCCGTTGACCGACGTCACGTTGACGATCACGCCTTCGTTGCGCGGGATGAAGTGCTGGACCGCCTCGCGACAGAAGCGGAACACGCCGAAGTAGTTGATCTGGAGCACTTCTTCGAAGTGCTCATCGGTCGTTTCCTCGATCGCGTACATGTCGCCGTAACCGGCGTTGTTCACGAGGATGTCGACCTGGCCGAACGCCTCGATCGCCTTGCCGAAGACAGCGCTCGGGGCGGCGGGGTCGGCGGAGTCGGCCACGACACCGATGGCAGTGTGGCCGGCCTCGGTGATCGCGCGGACGACGTCGTCGATGCCGGCCTGGTTGCGTGCCGTGATGACGACGTTGGCGCCTTCGGCGGCGAAGAGTTCCGCCGTCGCTCGTCCGATGCCCTTGCTGGCGCCGGTGATGATAGCCGTCTTGCCCGCGAGGAGTTGCGTCATGGTCAGTCTCCGATGAAAGGGTTGGTGCGGGGGGTGCCGCTCAAGGGCCTTCGAGGCCGGGTGGGGTCTTTTCACTCGCGTTTCGGCCCCTGAGCGGGCTTGTGTGCCTGTGTGATCAGTTGCTGCGGGTGCGAGGGCCGCGGTACTGCTCTTCCGTGACCTTCTCCAGCCAGGTGCTCTCCGGGCGGTCGTCGGTCGGGCCCTCCCACAGAGCGATGTGCTCCATGAACCGGTCCTCGGTGGCGCCGTGCCAGTGCTCCTCGTCGGGCGGGCAGGTCACGGTCTCGCCGGAGTGCGCCTCGAAGATCACGCCGTCACGGGTGCCGATCAGGGCGACACCGGAGACGATCCGCAGGGTCTGGCCGACCGCGTGGTGGTGCCAGGCGGTACGGGCACCCGGGGCGAAACGCACCATGTTGGCGCGCATGTGCGAGTGGTCCTCGCCGGCGAAGATGACGTCGAACCAGACGTCTCCATCGAACCAGTTGTCCGGGCCCTTGACCGTGGACCGAGGCTTGACAAACTCCATCAGATGTTCCTTATTCGACTTACTTGACCTAGGTGTGGATCACGATGTGTGGTGCGGTGATGGAAAAGCCGCAGGTCAGGCGGCGGTGTGGTCGAGACCCAGGCCGATTGCGTGGGAGGCGTCGGCCTGGTCGATAGGGCCGTTGCCCTTGACCTCGACGGTGGGGATGGCGTCCTCAAGGACCTGCTCGGTACGGCGCCCGGTCGCCACGACCTGGTGGCGGGCCCGCCCGGGGCGGCGGGGGGGGGCCGGGGCCCCCCCGCCGGGGGGGGGGGGGGGGGCCGGCCGCCCGGGCGGGGGGGGGGGGCGGGCGGCGTGT
>NZ_JBSGDB010000020.1:0-11759 GCF_053602155.1 Streptomyces sp. NPDC004561 | reverse complement strand
TCACGGACCTGCTCGGTACGCCGCCCGGTCGCCACGCCCTGGTGGCCGACCGCCGGCGCCCGGCGGTCGATGCCCTTGCCCCGACCGCGGTCGGGGCGCTCCTCCTCGGTCAGCCCGTTCTGCAGGGCGCGCTGGAAGCGTAAGCCGAGCTGGTCGACGCGGTAGAGGGAGATCAGCGCGGTGACGGTGATCAGGCTGCGGTCGCACGAGGACAGTTCGGTGCGCTCCCACACGTCGCCGAAAAGCATCTCGTCGGTGAGGTCCGCGAGCTTGGGCGTGATGTCACCGATGGCCTTCTGCGCGGCGGAGGGTCCCTGTGCCATGTCGTGCTCTCCAAAGGGTCGAATCATGCAGAGCGGGCACCCTTTCCGGGATCGGCCGCGCTCTTTGGAGGCTGGTGGCCGCACAACGACCCCCCCTCGGACTTTCCATCCGAAGAATGGACGCTCTGTCTTTCCGACAGCCGCATGCGCAATCCTCACGCCGACTTTGGAGAAGGAAAAGGGGAGGGTCTTTTCATGGGAGAGAGTCATCCTGGGAAGAAACTCTCCCCCCCTCGTGCGGGAACGGCGATGCGAGACTGACTTCATGAGCCCTGACGCGCATCTGAACGAGCTGGGCGAGTTCCTCAAGGCCCGCCGGGCCGAACTCGGCCCCCGCACCGTCGGCCTTCCCGACCCGCCACGGCCGCGCCGCGTAGCGGGCCTGCGTCGCGAAGAGGTGGCTCAGCTCACCGCGATCTCCACCGACTATTACACCCGGCTGGAGCAGGGTCGCCTCCAGCCGTCCACCGCGGTTCTGATCGCTCTGGCCCAGGCCCTGCACCTCGACGACGACCAGCGCACCTACCTCTTCGGTCTCGCCGGGAAGCAGACCCCGCGCCCCCGCAATCGCGCCCGGCAGAAGGTCCAGCCGCAGCTCCAGCGACTGCTGGACGACCTCAGCGCCACACCCGCCATCGTCCTCGGACGGCGCGGGGACATCATCGCCTGGAACAAGCTCGCGGCCGCCCTCATCACGGACTTTGCGACGATTCCCGAGAAGCACCGCAACTTCCTCCGGATCCTCCTCACCGACCCGGCCATGCGCACGCTGTACGCCGACTGGGAGAACGTCGCCCGTACGGCCGTAGCCCAGTTGCGCATGGAGGCCGCCAAGAACCCTGACGACCCCCGCCTCACCGCGCTCGTCGGCGAACTGTCCGTCCACGACCCCCACTTCCGCCAGTGGTGGGCCGCCCACCACGTGGCCACCCGCGCCGTCGGATCCAAGAAACTCAACCACCCCGTGGTCGGTGAACTGTCCCTCGACTGGGACACGCTCACGGCCAGCACCGACGCGGAGCAGCAGCTCGTCATCTGGACCGCCGCCATCGGCACCCCCACCCACGACCGGCTGCGTATCCTCGCTTCCTGGGCTACCGACCATCAACTTGCCGTTCCGTCAGAGGACTGAGCCCATCCACGGCTCCTGCTGGCGCGCCCCGACATCACCGGATCAAATCCGTATCTCGGGATAAAACAATGGGAGAGAACGACCTCTAAGGTCCGGCCCGGCCCTCGGGCACCGCTGCCGGGCGGGGGATGACCCGTCGGGCAGGCGGACTGGCCTCAGCGGCTCGCAGCCGTTTCCCGCTCGATGCGCGTGAGCTTCTTCGCGGGGTTGTGCACGGAGTAGATGTCGGTGATGAATCCGTCCTCGACCCGCATGGCCACGGCCAGGCCGATCTCCCCGTCGATCCACACGCTTATCGCGGATCGACCGTTGACCTGCACCGCCTCCAGTGCCGCCACGGGACCCGCACCCTCACACCAGCGACCGGCAGGCGGCCCGCCTTCCGGGCCCCACGGTGGCCTGCGGCACGGCGTGCTTGATGCCCCCGCCGTCGCTCAGGGCGACGGCATCCGGTGCGAGGAAGTCGGGCAGCCCCTGCACGTCAGCTGTCTCAACCGCCCGTTCGAAGCCCCCGAGCGCGGCCCGGCTCTCGGAAGACGACACCGCGCGGACGGCGGGCGGCAACGCGGAACCGCACCCGGTGGGCGATCTGACGGACAGCCGCCGGACCCTTGTCGACCGCCTCCGCGAGCCATGGGGCCGGGTCATGTCGCGCCGGTCCTGGCCGGGCGTCAGGTTTCGGGGGTGGCATTCAGGGAGCGTGTCAGATTCTCGTGGACGTGCGAGAGGGCGGTGGCGGTCGCGATGAGGATGATGTCGAGGATGGCGAGGGAGGCGAGCGCGGGCAGCCAGATCGCGGCGATGCCGGCCGCCAGGCAGGCGGCGCAGGCGAGGAGCCGTTCGGTCCAGGCTCCATGGGCGGTGGTACGGAAGAACCAGGCGGTGGCGGCGAGATAGAGCGCTGGGGCGCCGAAAAGGAGGAAGGCAAGGGCGAGGGAGCCGTGGCCGAGGGGGTGGACGATGGCGAGTTCGCTGCCGACAGCGAGGGCAACCAGGGCGGCAAGTACGGCGTAGGCGCCGTTCGTGCCCATCCGGACTGACCGCAAGGGATCGGTGGTGGTGGCGACGGCAGTGGTGAAGGCGTCCTCGGCGCCGCCGAAGTACACCGCCCACAGACAGACCAGAGCGGTGAACGCGCCGATGGCCGTGAGCACACTGGACACGTCGACAGGGGCGTTGGCCATGGCGGTGCCCGTGGTGAGGACGGTTTCACCGAGGATGATGATGAAGAACAGCCGGAGGCGTTCGATCATGTGATCGGCGTCGAAGGGGAGTTCCTGGCTGCTGAGGGAGCGGCCGGGCAGCGGGTGCGCCAGCCAGGTGCCGGTGAGGTCGATCAGGGCGGCAGCGGCCCACCACCACAGGCGGGGCCCGGAGCCCACGACGGCTCCGACGATCCACAGCGGGGCGGAGGCCGAGATCCAGATCAGGGTGCGGCGGAAGTGCTCGCGCAGCGTGTCGGTTCGGCCGGCCACGGCGGTCACGGCACAGACGAAGAACAGGATCAGCAGCAGCGCTACGACGAAGACCCAGGCCCGTTCCCCGAAGGCGCGGGGAATCGCGGAGTTCATGAACAGCCCCAGGCCCATGACGATGACCACCATCCACCGGGTGACGTCACGGTGGACGTCGAGCAGCGTGGCCACGTAGCTGGTGTAGACCCAGGTGCCGAAGACGGCGACCAGTAGTACGGCGGTCTCCGCGGCGCCTCGCCAAGTGAGGTGTTCCAGGAGGTGGTGGGAGAGCTGGGAGACCGCGAAGACGAAGACGAGGTCGTAAAACAACTCCACCGGGGACACTTCCCGCCGCAGTCTCAATGACTCGGGCATGCTCATCTCTGGCTCTCCTGTGCCTGTGGCGACGTTCCGGCCGGCACGTCGGGTGTTGC
This sequence comes from Streptomyces sp. NPDC004561, assembly GCF_053602155.1. NCBI lineage: Bacteria > Bacillati > Actinomycetota > Actinomycetes > Kitasatosporales > Streptomycetaceae > Streptomyces > Streptomyces sp. NPDC004561. Next base: position 8,416 of record NZ_JBSGDB010000020.1, on the reverse strand, counting down.
CCAGGGGGCCTCGCGCCCTGTCGGGTCGCGGACGCGGCGGCATGGTGCGGCAGCCGGCCGCGTATACGTGACCGGCCGCCGCTGCAGTGTAATCGTGGAGATTCGTGACCTCTGGTCAGCGGGTATGGCGGTGGAATTCCGCGCCGAATGCTGCTTGCGCAGTGCGCGTTCGCCGGTCCGGACGTGTTCACGATGGTGGGGGACGAGGCGCTGCTCCACCTCATTCCTAGGGTCAGTCCGGCGTGGACACGGCGGTAGCCGTAGGTGTCGCGTGAGGCGACGTGGACCTCCCGGTTCAGCCCGGCCGACGCCGAGTTCCTCGAGCAGACGCCGAAACTTCCACCCCTGGCCGTGTGCCTCGTCCGCCGTCACCCACGCAGCGGGCAGCCCGGCGGCCAGACAGCGGATGACGATCGCCTTCGCGAGCTCGCCCTTCGTCGCGAACTCCCGCTCGTCGGGGATCTTCGCCGCCCGGTACCGTTCCCGGTCCCGAGTCCAGGCTTTCGGCAGATGCAACTCCCGGTCCATCAAGGCATGTCCATGACCGGTCGCGTAGGCGGCGAACACCCCGATCTGACAGTTGTCGATCTTCCCGGAGGTGCCGGTGTACCGCCGGCCAACCCCGGCAGAGGTGGTGCCCTTCTTGGCGCACTCGCCGCCCGGCGCGGGGGCGAGGACGGGTGGGAGCTGATCTGGATGCGGCTGCCTCTGATCGCCGCGTGCAGCGGGGTCGACGAGGCGGTTGAACGGGGTCGGGCTCACCCCGAAGGCACCACCTGGTACGCGGCGGAGCACATCGCCCGCATTCTCGCCGATGCCGGGCGCACCCAGGAAGCCGTTACCGTCCTCCAGCAGCACGACCGCAGGAACAGCCACGACCTGGCCAACTACCTTGTCGACCTCGGCCGTGTCGAGGAGGCCCTGGCCGTCTTCCAGCGCACGAGCCCCTCGCCACCGCTCGTGCCGACGACACACCTGTGGTCCGACGAGCCGCCCTTCTGAGGCTCTGACAAAGTCCGGACACTGATGGTTTGTCACCCGATGCTTGGTGGGGCGGCCTCGCGGTGGGCGGCGGCCGGCACCGGTGCGCCACTGTCCCGGGTGGACATACAGGCCTGGATGTAGGCAGTCCAGTCTGTACCCGTGCGGCGGCGCCAAGCTTGCGCCGTGATGACGTGCATGCCCAGAAGCGGGCCGAGTGCGGCGGACGGCATGTCGTCGGCGAGCTGGATCAGCGCGGTCGCGCGCGAAGGCCGGACCGGGATGCCGTGGGCGGCCAGTGCGCGTGAAAGGGGGCCAGAGGAGCGGTGGGTGCCCAGCCGGATTCCCGGGAAGAGCCAGTCGCTGGGGGTGTTCGCGATCCAGCCGTGCCGGGGCTGTTCCTCGGCGAGCCGGTGCAGCAGGTGAGCCAGGGGGTCAGAGAGGCGGATAGGAGTGTCGTCGAGGCACCGAGGCCAACCGTCCTGTAGGCACGTCAGCGTGCCGGCCAGACCGTCATCGCTTTCCTCGGAACCTGGTAGGGGCCAGGTTCGCCGTCCCGTCCGGCGTGAGGGTCGAGACCCACGCGATCGGCCGCGGGACCACGACGGCCGTCAGCAGACGGTAGAACGACCGGGACCCCAGGGATTCCGGTGAATAGTCGACACGCATGCCACCACGCTAGGCGCCGGCGTGCGGGTGGTGCGGTACCGGCCCCGCGAAGGGTGGGTCCTGCGCACTTCGCGGGGCCCGCCGCCTCAGGCCGCGAGGCGCCGCGCGAGCTCCTTGGCCTTCGTGGCCGCCTCCTCCAGGGCGCGCTCACGGGAGGCCTCGTACAGCGGGACCAGCTCGGCCATCGCCGGGTTGTACGGGGCCATGGTCAGTTCCGGGACGATGAAGTCGAGGTCCAGGCCGAGGGTGTCGGCGAGGATGACCTCGAGGTAGTTCTGCACGTACTCGTACCCCTCGCGCGGGGTGCCCGGGCCGTACGCGCCGCCCCGGCTGGCGACGACGGTCACCGGGGTGCCCTTCTTGGACTGGGTCTCGCCCGCGGTGCGGCCGATGAGGACCACGTTGTCCAGCCAGGCCTTCAGCGTCGAGGGGATCGAGAAGTTGTACATCGGTGCGCCGATCAGCACCGCGTCGGCCTGCTCCAGCTCCTCGACCAGCCGGACGCGCGCGGCGAAGGCGGCGGCCTGCTCCGGCGTGTGGGAGGCGGGATCGGCGAAGCCGGCGGTGTGGGCGTCGGCGGTGATGTGCGGGACGGGCTGCGCCGCCAGGTCACGGTGGATGACCGTGCCCTCCGGGTGCTGCTCCAGCCAGTGGGCGCGGAAGGCCTCGGTCACGGCGCGCGAGGCCGACGCCTCGGCCGGGAACACGGAGGAGTCGATGTGCAGCAGAGTGGCCATGGGGGTCTCTCCAGAAAAAGGGATGGGTCGGCCCGCACCGGAACGGGTGGAGCTGACGTTTCGTACTCAACTATGTCTAACACAGGGACTTACTTTTTTTCACCCCCCTACGTCGTGGTAGTACCCTTGGTGCATGACGGAGGAGCTGAACCACGACAGCGCGGCATGCAAGCGGGTGGACGACGGGATCACCCGCGTCTTCCAGTTGCTCGGAAAGCGGTGGAGCGGCCCGATCGTGTCCGTCCTGGTGGAGCGCCCCGCGTATTTCGCCGACCTCCGCCGGGCCGTTCCCGGGATCAGTGAGCGCATGCTGTCCGACCGGCTCGCGGAACTCGGCGCGGCCGGCCTCGTCGTGCGCGAGGTCGACGAGGGCCCGCCGCTGCGCGTCTCCTACCGCCTCACCGAGGCCGGGGCCGCGCTGGAGCCGGCGCTCCAGGAACTCGCGCAGTGGGCCAAGGACCATCTGCCCGACGCGCCGCGCTGCCCGGGGGCGCCGGAGGAGCGCTCGGCCGGCGCGCACGCGTAGCAGGCAGCCGGGAGAAGCGGGGGAGGACGGGCACCGTGGAGATCACCGTCCAGTGGGTCAGGACGTCCTGGACGAAACGGTCGAGGGGCGGGGCGGCCGCCGCTCGCCGCAACGCCGTACCGGCCGGATTCCCGCTCCCTCCGGCACCGTTGCCCCTCGCGCATGTCGTACGAGCGGCCGAGCGCGACGACTTCGTGCCCAGGGAGAGCCGGGCGGAATTGCGGGACCTCGCTCTGAGCCTGCGCCAAGGGGAGGACACCCTCCGGGTACTGGCCCGCGTGGAGCCGCTGTTCGGGCTGCCGCCCCGGCCGCGCAGACCGCCGGCGGTGCGGCTGCGGCCGGGCCAGTGGGTGCGGTGGCGGCTCAACTACCGGTTCAGCAGCGCCGCCGGGATGGCGGACTGGTCGTACTGGCTCGACACGTTCAACGTCGCTTACGGCCCGGTGGACCGGGAGGTGTTCCTGGCGGAGCCGACCGTGCTGGTCGACGAGTGCGGTCCGGTGCGGTGAGGCGGCCCTGCCCGTCCGGCGGGGGGACCCTGATCCGCTGCCCGACGGCCTGTCGGCTGGGGAGCCGGAAACCCGGCTGCGCCACCCGGGTCCCGGTGGCAGGATGCCGGAGTGGATCTCTCCTTGCGCGTCGCCGGCGACCTGCTGGGCACCGAACTGTCCGACCCGGTCGACCTCGGAGGCAGCCGGCGCAGCACGGTGCTGCGCTGCCGGACGGCCGCCGGTGGCAGCGTGATCGTCAAGTCGTACACCCGCGAGCCGGAAGCCCTGCGCTCCTTCACCTCCGAGGCCGCGGGACTCACCCTGCACCGGACCCCGGAACTGCTGGGCGCGGACCCGGCCGTACCGCTGCTGGTGATGGAGGACCTGGGCGCCGCGCCGACGCTGGCCGACGTGCTGCTCGCGGACGACCCGAAGGCCGCCGCGGAGGGCCTGCTGGCCTGGGCCCGCGCCCTGGGGCGGCTGGCCGTCGGATCGATCGGCGGTCAGGCCGAGTTCAGGCGGCTGACGGCCCGGTACGAAGCGGGCGCGTCCAGCTGGCAGGACGAGCCCTGGGCCGAGCAGAACGCCGCCGCGCTGATCCCCGCGCTCACCGGGGCGGGGATCACCGCGCCTCCCGGACTGGCCGCGGAACTGGCCCGGATCGGAACGGCGGGCGGGGAGCGGTACCCCGCCTTCACGCCGGGGGACACCTGCCCCGACAACAACCTCCTCACCTCCGACGGCCTCCGGCTGATCGACTTCGAGGGATCCTGCTTCCAGTCGGTGTTCCTGACGGCCGCCTACTCCCGGATGCCCTTCTCCAGCTGCTGGTGCGTCTTCAGGCTTCCCGAGGAACTGGCGCGGGAGACCGAACAGGCGTACCGCGCCGAGGTGGTGAGGGCGTACCCCGAACTGGCCGACGACCTCGTCTGGGAGGCCGGAATGCGCCGGGCGGTGGCCGTGTGGAGCGTCGACGTGACCGTGCGCCTGCTGCCGCACACGGCGCCGGACAAACCGATGCACCGGACCCGGCGCCCGGCGCCGATGGTGCGTCAGCTCCTGTGCCACCGCTGGGAGATGGCCCGCACCCTGGACGACTGCCCGGCCCTCGCCGCGACGGCGGACCTGCTCCTGCGCAAGTACGCCGCAGACTGGGAGACGGCACCCCTGCCTTCATACCCCGCCTTCGGCGGCCCCACATGCGGGGCCGCGGCGGGGAGCTGAGCGAACCGGGTCAGTCGACCGGCCAGGTGTGCACCGGGGCGTTGAGGTGCATGTAGTCGATGTACACCTGCGTCATCCGGCGCAGCGCCTCGTGCCGGCCGGCGCGCGTGGTGTCGGCGATGTGGTGGAACATCTCCTTCTGCCACACCGCCCCGTTGCGGCCGGCCACGCAGCGCTGCTCGATGACCCCGAGCAGCGGCTCCCGCCACGCCTCGTCCATCCCGGAGAGCTCCAGACCGCGGTGGGCGAGCGGCAGCAGCCGGCGCAGGACCAGTTCCGGCACCGGCACCTCGCCCATCCCGGGCCAGTACAGCCTCGCCTCGATGCCGTGCCGGGCCGCGGTGTGCAGGTTCTCCTCGGCGGCCTTGAAGGACATCCGCGACCACACCGGCCGGTCCTCCTCCACCAGGGCCCGGGTGAGGCCGTAGTAGAAGGCGCCGTTGGCCAGGGTGTCGGCGACGGTCGGGCCGGCGGGCAGCACCCGGTTCTCCACACGGATGTGCGGACGGTCGTTGGCGACGGCGTAGACGGGGCGGTTCCAGCGGTAGATCGTGCCGTTGTGCAGGGTGAGTTCACCGAGTTCGGGGACGTCGCCGCTGTCCAGCGTCTCCCCGGGGTCCTGCTCGTCGCACAGGGGCAGGAGGGCCGGGAAGTAGCGCAGGTTCTCCTCGAACAGGTCGAAGACGCTGTTGATCCACCGCTCCCCGAACCACACCCGGGGCCGTACGCCCTGCACCTTGATCTCCTGCGGGCGGGTGTCGGTGGCCTGCTCGAACAGCGGGATGCGCGTCTCGTGCCACAGCTCCTTGTCGAACAGGAAGGGCGAGTTCGCCGCCAGCCCGACCTGCACACCGGCGATCGCCTGCGCCGCGTTCCAGTACCCGGCGAACTCCTCCGGGGACACCTGCAGATGGAACTGCGTGCTGGTGCACGCGGCCTCCGGGGTGATCGTGTCCGCGTAGGTGCGCAGCCGGTCGTCGCCGTCCACCTCGATGTGCAGGTCCTCGCCCCGGGCCGCGAAGACCTGGTCGTTGAGCAGCCGGTAGCGGGGGTTCTCCGAGAGCGTGTCCTCGCCGATGTCCTCCTGGCGCAGGGTGGGCAGGATGCCGACCATGATCAGCCGGGTGCCGACCGACCGGGCGCGCTCGTCCGCGTGGTTGAGCGCGGCGCGGATCTCGGACTCCCAGGCGTCGGGACCGCCCGCGATCAGCCGCCGGGGAGGCACGTTGATCTCCAGGTTGAACCGGCCCAGCTCGGTGGACCAGGCCGGGTCGGAGATGGCCTCCAGCACATCGCTGTTGCGCATGGCCGGCTCGGCGCCGTCGTCCACCAGATTCAGCTCGATCTCCAGGCCCACCTGCGGCCGCTCGGACTCGAAGCGTGCCTCGCGCAGCATCTTGGCGAACGCGTCGAGGCATTCCTGCATCTTGATCCGGTACCGGCGGCGGTCCTCTCGGGTGAAGACGAGCGCCGGGACGTCTCGTCCCATCGGCCCTCCAGGTTTCCCCTCGTCGGACACCTCTCCACCTAGAGTGGCACCATCGCGCGAACCGCACCAAGCGGATGCCGCGGACCACGGTGCGCCTTGGGTACCTGTGTGCGCGCAGGGGGCCGGTTCTCCGACGCGCGGAGGTCGGGAAGACGGGCGCATGACCGCCGGCCGGCCCACCATCGCGGACGACTGCTGAGCCGGGCCACCGGCCAACGGGTGGGCGACGGCCGGTGCTCGGGGCAGCGCTCCTGGCTCGCTGCCCGGAGCGCGGCTGGCGGCCGACGTTCTCGGTGCCGTGCGGTGTTCTCAGGCGGTCCTGCGCGCCACGCCGCCGTAGAAGCCGATCTCGCCGGACCGGGGCGGTGGCGTGGTGTCCGGGCGCCAGAACGGGACCTGGGCCAGACCGGGGTCGATGAGTTCGAAGCCGTCGAAGAACCGTTCCACCTCGGCGCGGGACCGGAGGTTCAGGCTGGCGGTGGCGTTGTTGTAGACGGCCTGCGCCGCGCTGCGGTCGGCGAAGTCGCCCGTGGCGTGCGAGAGCACCAGGTAGCTGCCGGCGGGCAGCGCGTCGCGCAGGGCGGAGACGATCCGCGCGGGCTGCTCTGAGTCGGTGAGGAAGTGCAGGATGGCGACGAGGAGCAGGGCGACCGGCTGGTCGAAGTCGATGACCTTGCGGACATCGGGGTGGTCCACGATGGACCGCGGTTCGCGCAGGTCGCCGAGGACGATGCTGGTCGTGCCAGAACGGCTGAGCAGCGCGTTGCCGTGGGCGGCCACGATCGGGTCGTTGTCGATGTAGGCGACGCGCACGTCGGGCGCCGCCTCCTGGGCGACCTCGTGCACGTTCGGCGAGGTGGGCAGCCCGGCGCCGACGTCCAGGATCTGGCGGACCCCGCTGCCGACGACGTACCGCACGGCCCGGCGCAGGAAGGCGCGGTTCGCCCGCACGCCGATCCGCGCCTCGGGCGCCGCGGCCGCCAGCTCGTCGCCCGCCCGCTGGTCCACCTCGTAGTTGTCCTTGCCGCCCAGGAGGTAGTCGTAGATCCGCGCGGGATGCGGCCTGCTGGTGTCGATGTGCACGGCCTGGAAGCCGTCCTGTGTCACGCTGGGCTCCTCTCGACGACCGTCACGGCCTCGGTCCCGAAAACGGTTGGCCAAAGCTTGCCACATCAACTGGGGCCCCAACGTCCGCAGTTCCGCGCACCCCGCACTCCGGCCAGGAGCAGGCCGCGTCCACCCGCGGAAACCGCCGGCGCCCCGCACGGTCGGGCCGAGGCGCCACTGGTTACTTCGGATCGCATGAACGATGACAGGCCGCTCGCCCTGGCGACCGGGGCCTCCGGCGGCATCGGACACGCACTGGCCGGGCAGTTCGCCGAGCACGGCTACGACGTGCTGATCAACGCGGAGGACGACCGCCTGGAGCACGCCGCGCAGGAGATGCGCGAGACGGGCGCCCAGGTCCGTACCGTACGGGCCGACCTCAGGGAGGCGGGGGCGTGGACCGGCTGGTCGCCGCCACGACCGGTCTGGAGATCGACGTCGCGGTGCTCAACGCCGGGGTGGGACAGGGCGGCGCCTTCGCGGACACCGACCTGGCCGACGACCTCTCGGTGATCGATCTGAACGTGACCTCCACCGTACGGCTCGCGAAGCCGCTGCTGCGCGACATGCTCGGGCGCGGTGTGGGCCGGCTGGCGTTCACGTCCTCCATCGCGGCGACCATGCCGGGAGCCTTCCAGCCGGTCTACAACGCCTCGAAGTCCTTCGCGCAGTCCTTCGCCGAGGCGCGTCAGGAGAAGGTGAAGGACACGGGGGTCACCGTCACCGCGTTCATGCCCGGGCCGACGGACACCGACTTCTTCCGGCGCGCGGACATGGGCGACACCAAGGTCGGCGCCTCGGAGAAGGACGATGCGGCCGAGGTCGCCCGGCAGGCCTTCGAGGCGATCGTGCACGGCCGGCGCAAGCAGGTCACCGGCTCCCTGGAGACCAGGGCCCAGGGCCTGGCGAACAAGGTCCTGCTGGACAGCGTCAAGGCCGCAGTGCACCGCTCGATGGCCGAGCCCGGCACGGCAGAGGACACGGACCGACGTGGTTAGGGCCCGAGGAGTCCGGTGCGTCACCCGATCGGCCCGCCTCCGATGGCCTGCGGGCGAGCGGTGGCGGAGGGTCTGAACAGGGTCTTGCGCCACCTGTGCCCTGAGAAGGGCGGCCGACCTGTTCGCGGCCGACTACGTGGGCGCGCTGGTCGGCGGCCTGGCCTTCCCCTTCCTTCTCCTGCCGTTCCTCGGCC
>NZ_JBSGDB010000019.1:0-41399 GCF_053602155.1 Streptomyces sp. NPDC004561 | reverse complement strand
GTGCTTTCCAGGTTCCCGCTCTCGCGTTTCCCTTTCCGGCGGTTCCGACTTTATCAGAAGTTCTGAGCCGGTTTTCCCACCCGCTCCGGGCACCATGTCCAGCACGTGAAGTGCTGGGGGTTCCCGTTGGGCGGAGCCGTAAACGTACTGGAGCGGGGCGCCCCGATGCAAATCGAGGCGCCCCGCTCCCGGTTCGAGCCGACGGTGTGTCAGACCTCCACGACCACCGGCAGGATCATCGGCCTGCGGCGATAGGTGTCGGAGACCCACTTGCCGAGGGTGCGCCGAATGAGTTGCTGGAGCTGGTGGGGCTCCACCACGCCGTCCTGGGCGGATCGCTCCAGGACTTCCGTGACCTTCGGGAGGACGTCGGCGAACGCCGAGTCCTCGATGCCGGAACCGCGGGCCTGGACGTGCGGACCCCCGGTGATCTTGCCGGTCGAGGAGTCCACGACCACGAAGACCGAGATGATGCCCTCGTCGCCGAGGATCTTGCGGTCCTTGAGGGCCGGCTCGCCGACGTCACCGACGGAGAGGCCGTCGACGTAGACGTATCCGGCCTGGACCTTGCCGGAGATCTTGGCCTTGCCCTCGACGAGGTCGACCACCACGCCGTCCTCGGCGATGACGATGCGGTCGTGCGGGACGCCCGTCAGCGCGCCCAGCTCGGCGTTGGCGCGCAGATGGCGCCATTCGCCGTGGACCGGCATCAGGTTCTTCGGGCGGCAGATGTTGTAGAAGTACAGCAGTTCGCCCGCGGACGCGTGGCCGGAGACGTGCACCTTGGCGTTGCCCTTGTGGACGACGTTGGCGCCCCAGCGGGTCAGGCCGTTGATCACGCGGTAGACCGCGTTCTCGTTCCCGGGGATCAGCGAGGACGCGAGGATGACCGTGTCGCCGTCGACGATGCGGATCTGGTGGTCCCGGTTGGCCATGCGGGACAGCGCCGCCATCGGCTCGCCCTGGGAGCCCGTGCAGACCAGGACCACCTCGTGGTCGGGCAGGTCGTCGAGCGTCTTGACGTCGACCACCAGGCCCGGCGGGACCTTCAGATAGCCGAGGTCCCGGGCGATGCCCATGTTGCGGACCATGGACCGGCCGACGAAGGCGACCCGGCGGCCGTACTCGTGCGCCGCGTCCAGGATCTGCTGGATGCGGTGCACGTGGCTGGCGAAGCTCGCCACGATGATCCGCTTGCCGGCGCCGGCGAAGACCTGGCGCAGCACGTTGGAGATGTCGCGCTCGTGCGGGGTGAAGCCCGGGACCTCGGCGTTCGTGGAGTCGGTGAGCAGGAGGTCGATGCCCTCCTCGCTCAGCCGGGCGAACGCGTGCAGGTCGGTGAGCCGGTTGTCCAGCGGGAGCTGGTCCATCTTGAAGTCGCCGGTGTGCACCGCCATGCCGGCGGGGGTGCGGATGGCGACGGCCAGGGCGTCCGGGATGGAGTGGTTGACGGCGATGAACTCGCAGTCGAAGGGGCCGATGCGCTCGCGGTTCCCTTCCGCCACCTCGAGGGTGTACGGGCGGATCCGGTGCTCCTGGAGCTTGGCCTCGATGAGGGCGAGGGTCAGCTTGGAGCCGATCAGCGGAATGTCCGGCTTCTCGCGGAGCAGGAAGGGGACACCGCCGATGTGGTCCTCGTGCCCATGGGTGAGGACGATGCCCTCGATGTCGTCGAGGCGGTCCCGGACGGACGAGAAGTCCGGCAGGATCAGGTCGATTCCGGGCTGCTCCTCCTCGGGGAAGAGCACTCCGCAGTCGACGATCAGCAGGCGGCCGCCGTACTCGAAGACCGTCATGTTCCGGCCGATCTCGCCGAGACCGCCGAGCGGGGTGACCCGCAGGCCACCCTCGGGGAGCGGCGGGGGCGGGCCGAGTTCAGGATGCGGATGACTCAAAAGACTCTCCTCACCACACACGCCACGTACCGGTACGGCACGTGGCGTGCATGACGTTCGTGCGGAAGCAGTTGTCGTTGTGGGGTGCGGGCACCGGTGGCCCGCGTATGCGGTTGTCTCTTCAGTTGTGAAGCTCGGGTGGTGCCAAGTCTGTTGCTAGAGCTGTACCCCGCCGGCGGCAAGATCGATCTTGAGCTGGGCGATCTCCTCGGGCGAGCACTCGACCATGGGCGAGCGCAGGGGTCCGGCGGGCAGGCCCTGGAGGGCGAGCGCGGCCTTGGTGGTCATGACGCCCTGGGTGCGGAACATGCCCGTGTAGACCGGGAGCAGCTTCTGGTGGATCTCGGTGGCCTTGACGACGTCGCCGGAGACGTACGCGTCGACGAGGGCGCGCAGGTCGGGGGTGACCAGGTGGCCGACGACGGAGACGAAGCCGACCGCGCCCACGGAGAGCAGGGGCAGGTTCAGCATGTCGTCGCCGGAGTACCAGGCGAGGCCGGACTGGGCGATGGCCCAGCTGGCGCGGCCGAGGTCGCCCTTGGCGTCCTTGTTGGCGACGATCCTGGGGTGCTCGGCGAGCCGTACGAGCGTCTCGGTGTTGATCGGGACGCCGCTGCGGCCGGGGATGTCGTAGAGCATGACCGGCAGGCCGGTGGCGTCGGCGACGGTCGTGAAGTGCCGGTACAGGCCCTCCTGAGGGGGCTTGTTGTAGTACGGCGTGACGACCAGGAGGCCCTGGGCGCCGGCGCGCTCGGCCTCGCGGGCCAGCTCGACGCTGTGGTGGGTGTCGTTGGTGCCGACACCGGCCACGACGTGGGCGCGGTCGCCGACCGCCTCCAGCACGGCTCGTACGAGGTCCGCTTTCTCCGCGTCGCTGGTGGTGGGGGACTCGCCGGTGGTGCCGTTGACGATCAGGCCGTCGTTGCCTGCGTCCACCAGGTGGGCGGCGAGCCGCTGCGCGCCGTCGAGGTCGAGTGCGCCGTCCGCCGTGAAGGGCGTGACCATGGCGGTGAGGACCCGCCCGAAGGGGGTCTGCGGAGTCGAGGTCGGAGCCATGGGTAACACGCTACTCGGTGCTCAATGCGTGGTCTGCCCTCGGGGTGACGGGAAAGTCAGGACAAACATGGAACCCGGCACTGCCTGCTCGGGGGTTCAAGCAGTGCCGGGTCCGTTTGATCAGGCTAGATGAAGTTCTCTAAATGCCGCAATACGGACACTTCGCCAGGCTGACCCGTACATCCGTTCCTGATGGGGAACAGGGCTTCGTTACGGGGCCACACGCCCGTTCGCGTTGTAGGCGGCGTAGGTGAGCGGCATGAGCTTCGCCCACTCCGCCTCCATCTTCTCGCCGACCATCTCGATCTCCCGCTGCGGGAAGGACGGCACCTTGGCCAGCTCGTGCTGGGTGCGCAGGCCGAGGAAGTGCATCAGGGACCGGGCGTTGCAGGTGGCGTACATCGAGGAGTACAGGCCGACGGGGAGCACCGAGCGGGCGACCTCGCGGGCGACGCCCTCGGCCAGGAGCTTCTGGTACGCCGTGTACGCCTGCTCGTAGGAGTCCTCCAGGGTGCCGCGCACCGCCGTGTGCTGCTCCGGCGTGCCCTCGACGAAGACGTACTTGCCCGGGCGGCCCTGCTGCACGAGCTTGCGGGACTCGTCGGGGACGTAGAAGACCGGCTGCAGCTCCCGGTAGCGGCCGGACTCCTCGTTGTACGACCAGCCGACCCGGTGCCGCATGAACTCGCGGAAGACGAAGATCGGGGCGCTGACGAAGAACGTCATCGAGTTGTGCTCGAACGGGCTGCCGTGCCGGTCGCGCATCAGGTAGTTGATCAGGCCCTTGGAGCGCTCGGGGTCCTTGCCCAGCTCGTCCAGGGACTGCTCGCCGGCGGTGGAGACGCGGGCGGCGAAGAGGACGTCGGCGTCCGAAGCGCTGGACTTCACCAGCTCGACGGTGACGTCGCTGCGGAACGTGAGCGACTCGGGCGTGGTCACGGGGGTTGGGGTCCTTCCCATCACTGCTGTGGTTCGCGCCCACCTTACGGGGCACCCGCCGGGGCCGGAGCAGTACCTCACCTCAGAAAACTCACCGACGATTTTTTCGGACATGGGCACCTTTTGTGTCACTCGAGCGTCTGTATCGGTGAGGGCTGCACGTTCGACCCCAAACCACGATTCGACCCCAAACCCCGAAAGGAGCGGCATCCGCGATGTTCCGTCGGCGCGAGCCCGTACCCTTCGCCTTCCTCGCCGAAGCCGACAGGTTCCGGAGCAACGTGACTCCCCCGCCCCGTGGCCGCTCGTCCGTCGGCGAGACGGCCGGGCGCTGGCTCCTGGGTCTCACCATCGTGGCCGGGCTCGTGGGCTCCGTGATCCTCGGCATGCCGGCCCTGTCCACGCCGTCGAGTACGCCGGTGCAGCAGTCCCAGGCGTCCCAGGGGCACTGACCCTTCCGGCCGCTCAAGGCTGGTGGGCGGCAACCGGGCCGGATAGCCTCACCGGGCACAGCCCACGCGAGGACCGAGTGAGGACCAGCCGTGCCCCTGCCCTTCCTGACGGCCGACCGCACCTTCGAGGCGGCCTCCGAGAGCGCCCTGCCGTACGACGACCGGGACCGCTGGCGGCGTCCCTACCGCCCGGGGCCCTGGCGGGTGGGCGTGGCCGCGCTGGTGCTGCTGCTCGCCTCGTTCGTGCTGTTCGCGGCCGTCCTCATCGCCCTGACCGGCTCGGTGTCGTCCGCCGGAGGGGTCCTCGGCGGGGGCTTGGTGATCATCGCGAGCGCCCTGCGGCTGCTGCGCATGGGGGTGTGGGTGAGCGGGCGCGGGCTGCGCCATGTCGGCTTCCTGGTGACGCGCACGGTCCCGTGGGCACGGGTGGTCGCCGTGCGGATCGTGCAGCAGCCGGTGCACTGGCTGGGGCTGCCGCGCTCGGTGCAGGGGCAGGCACTGGTGCTCGTCCGCAAGGACCGGGCCGCCCGTGACACACCGCCGCTGCTGACCACGCACACCCTGGACTTCCTGGGCCGCCCGGCCGCCTTCGACCGGGCGGCGGACGTGGTGGAGGCGTGGGCCGCGGAGAACGGGCGCGGAAACTGAGATCCGGGCCGCGGCGACCCGTCCGGGGCCACCGCGACCGCTGGTCGAGATGGAACCGGCTCGGCGGCGGGAGCGGCCTGGTGGAGCGCGTCCAGGGCCGACTGATGGGGGTGGAGCAGGACCTGCGGCCGCTCCGGCTGCTGGAGCTGGTGCGGCACGCCGGGCGCGGCATCGGCCTCGGGTGCCACGGGTTCGGCCGGCTGCGGGCCCTGGGCCTGGTAGAGGTCCGGCGCGGTCGGCGCGGGCACCTCGCCCGCCCCCGCCTCGGGCGCGGGAGCCACGGCGACGGGCTCCGGCGCGCCGGCCGGTTCGGGCGGCTGCACGCTGTCGGTGACAGGCGCGGCGTCGGTGACGGGCGCGGCCTCGACCGACACAGCGGCCGGCTGCACGGCGACGACGGCCTCCGGCGCGCCCTCCGCCGCGACGGTGGCGGCCTCGGCGACCGCCGGTCCCTGCGCCGCGTCGGCGATCTGCGCACCCTCGACCGGCGGGGCGGCCTCGGCCACCTCGGCACCGGCGGTGACCTGGGCGTCCGCGGCCACGGCCTCGCCCGGCACCTGCTGAACGGCCGTCTCCTGGGCGTGGTCCACCGCGGCCTGCTCGGCGCTCGGGCTCGCCGCAGGAGCGGCCACCGGCACCACGGCCTCGTCCGGCTCGCCGGCGGCCGGCGCGGCTGCGGCCGGTCCGGACTCCTCGGCATGAGGGACCTGGAGGGCCTGGGGCACTGCGGCGGGCTGCCCGGTCTGCGCGGTCCCGGCGTTCTCCGCGCCGTCCGCCGGCTGCCCGGACCGAGCCACGGGCGCGTGGTCCGCGACGAGGCCGCCGTCCACGGCAGCCGTGGCGTCGGCCGGTGCGTCGGGGGTGCCGGGCGCGTCCTCGGGGCCGGGGACCTGTCCGGGGGGAGACGTGTACACCCCGTCGTGACCGTGCGCGGGCTGGGCGCCGTCGTGGCCCCGCACCACCTGCGCGGGGGCCGGTGCCTGCTCGGCCGCCTGGGTGGCCAGACGGGCCACGGCGGCCTGTGCGGCCCCGGACGGGCCGACCGGCTCGGCGGAGACGTCGTCCGCCGGAGCGACGGCCGGGTCAACCGTTTCGGCAGTCGGTGCCTGAGCTGCGACCTGGGCCACCGCGGCCGGAGCCACCGCGGCCGGAGCGGCGCCCTGGCCCGCCTCCGTGGGCACGGCGCCCCACGGGGCCGCGCTCTGCGGGGCCATCTCGCGCAGTGGCTGGGCGTCGAGGTACTCGGGCCCGGCCGGAACCGGACCGGGCTGCCGGACCGGCGCGCCGGCGGGGCCGCGGTCGGCGAGGGAGCGCACCGGGCTCGCGAAGGCGTCCGGGATCGGCGGGCCGAGGTGCAGGGGCCGGCGCGGCGTCTGCGCGGCGGCCGGCGGCTCCTGCGGCGCGGAGAGGATGGGCGACGGCGGCACGGACGCCGGGGCCGGATTCGGCAGGCGGACGCCGCTGAGGTCGACGGAGCCGCTGTCGCGGCCGGACGTCTCGTGCGGGCCCGGCTCGTGGAAGGCCTCGACCACCGGTTCCGGGGCGGGCGGCGGCACTTCGTTGCCCCACGCGCCCTGGGCGCCCGGCAGCAGCAGGTCTTCGTCCTCGGCGGGCGCCTCGGAGAGGTAGGTGTACGAACCGTGCGCGGGGACGCCCGGCTGCTCCACCATGCCTGCGCTCTCCGGCTGTCCCTCGCCCGGGACCTGGCCGGTGTCGGTCATGCGTACCCCTCGCCCAATCGGTTAGTGCTCCTACGACCAGCTCACCCGGAACGGCGCGCCGACCGCCCCGTAGTGAAGAACGAGCGTCCGTGCCCAGCGGCACGAACGACCCGCCGGAAAAGGCGACAAAGCCATTCGGTGGCATTGTCCCGGCCGTTCCGCCGTCGCGACAGCATGATCCGCGACAGTCCGCTGTGGACTGCGCCACGTTGCGCGTCCTCGGGTTCCGCCGTACCACACCCAGCCCAAAACGGGCGCGTTTTCCGGACATTGGCGAACGAAGTTCCGGGCCACCCGGTGCGGTACAACGATCGGCCAGCCTACCGCGCGCGGTACGACAACAGGATCACGGGGCGCGATCCAGGAGAACCCCGCTGAGCAGGAACGCGACACTCCGCTCGGTCTCGGTCCAGGCGCGGGTGTCGAGCTCGACGGACTGGAGCAGGGCGCACTCGACGCGGTATCCGTGCTCGGTCAGGTCCCGGCCGATGAGTTCGGCCGCGTCGCGGGTCGCCGCGTGCGTGACGATGCGCTGCGGGCGCCGGTCGGCGACCGCCGAGACGACGGCCGCTCCCCCGCCGCCGACCCGTACGACGTCCGGTTCGGGCAGGTTCTCCAGGACGTGCGGGGCGCTGCCGGACACCACCTGGAGCTGGACGCCGAAGCGGCGCGCGGCCGCATCGGTGCGGGCGCAGGCCGCCGGGTCGTGGTCGACGGCGATGACGGCCGCTCCGGCGCGCGCGGCGTCGGCGGCGAACGCGCCGCTGCCACAGCCGATGTCCCAGACGAGGTCGCCGACCCGGGGCCCGAGACGGGCGAGTTGGGCGGCGCGGAGCAGTTCCGTCTCGCCCTCGCCGAGGCCGCCGCCGTAGGTCTCGTCGGGCTGGACCCAGCCGCGCGGCCCGGCGCCGGGGTCGCGGCCGGCGATCCAGCCGCCGCCCTCGCTCGCGCCGGCCGGCCCGCCGATGACGATGACGACGTTGGGGTCGCGCCAGGTGTGGTCGGGGGCCTTGTCGGAGGTGACGACGCTTACCTGTTCGCGTTCGGTGCCCAGTTCCTCGCAGATGACGAAGGTCCGGTGGACCCCTTCCAGCAGCAGGCCGAGTTCGGCGGGTCCGGCGCCCGGTGCGGTGAGGACGGCCACCTTGGTGTGGGCGCGGCAGACGTTCACGGCCCGGCGCAGGGTGCGCGGGTGGGCGACGACCACCTGGGCGTCGGACCAGGGCATGCCGGCCCGGGCGAAGGCGGCGGCCACGGAGGAGACGGCGGGGACGACCTCGACCTCCAGGCCGAACTCCGGTGCGCGCAGGGTGCGTACGACGCCGAAGAAGCCGGGGTCGCCGTCGGCGAGCACGACCGCGCTGCCGCGGTGGGCGGCGATGCGGCGGGCGGCGAGCGCCGGGCTGCCGAGGCGGATGCGCTCGGCGGCGGGCGGCACCTCGGGCAGCGCCAGGTGGTGGACCGCGCCCGCCACGAGCGTGGCGGCGCCGAGGGCGGAGCGTGCCGCGGCGGTCAGCGGCGAGCCGTCCCAGCCGATCACCGTGACCCGGTCGGCCATCGTCGTGTGTCTCCAGGATGTCGCAGGTCGTCAGGGTTGCGGGCCTGTGGCCAGGCTCCGTGAGGGTACCTGGCGAAGCTGTCGGGCGCGCGCCGGGGCGCGGTCCGCCCCGGTGGTCAGTTCCAGTCGGAGTACGAGATGGGACCGCCGGAGTCGGCGAGTTGGTCGTCCGCGCCTTCCAGGTCCTCCGGCAGGAGGCTCCACACGATGAAGTCGGTGCGCGCGTCGGTCCACGTGCCGTCCTCGGTGCGGTGGCGCACTATGCAGGCGTTGCGCAGGACGCCCTCGCTGATGCAGCCGATCTTCTGGGCGACCTGCTGGGAGGCGGTGTTGTCGGCGGCCGTGCGGATCTCGACCCGCTCGAACTTCTGGTCCCGGAAGAGCCATTGGGCGGTGGCGAGTGCGCCCTCGGAGGCGTAGCCCTCGCCGCGGGCCCAGGGCGCGATGGCGTACGACAGCTCGGTGGACCGGATCTTCCAGTTCGTCCTGGTGAGCTGGACGACGCCGACCAGACGCTGGGTGAGGAACTCGGTGACGGCGAGGTCCAGGCCGTTGCCGGCGGTGCGCTCGGCGGGCGCGTACTCGGTGATCCAGTGGCGCGCGTCGCTCTCGGTGAACGGCTGGGGCACGTCGGTCCAGGCGGCGATCTGCTCGTCGTTCATCATCTCGGACAGCGCGCGCAGGTCGTCCTCGTCGAGGGGGCGCAGCACCAACCGCTCCGTGCTGATGGAGATGTTGGGGAAGGTGCTAGTCATGCGCCGCTCCGTAACCTTCGGAAAAACCTCGAGAGACCATCAGGACCGGGGGCACCGGCCTGCTGAACTGCCCAGCATGCAGCATGAAACCACTGAACCGCACAACGGGGTCCACACCCGGTGAGGGAGTGGACCCCGTGCGTCACGAAACGCCGTATACGTGCCGCGGGCGGATCAGGAGGACCGGAAGGATCAGAAGGAGGGGATGACCGAGCCCTGGTACTTGTCCTCGATGAACTTCTTGACCTCGGGCGAGGTGAGGAGCTTGGCGAGCTTCTTCACCCGCGGGTCCTTCTCGTCGCCCTTCTTCACGGCGAGGAAGTTGCCGTAGGGGTTGTTCTTCGCGGACTCCAGGACGAGGGCGTCCTTGGCCGGCTTCAGGCCCGCGGAGATGGCGTAGTTGCCGTTGACGACCGCCGCGTCCACGTCGTCCAGGGAGCGCGGGGTCTGGGCCGCCTCGACCTCCTTGAACTGGAGGTTCTTGGGGTTCTTGGTGATGTCCTGCGGGGTGGCCTCGTTGCCGACGCCGGACTTGAGGGTGATGAGCCCGTTGTCGGCGAGCAGCTTGAGGGCGCGGGCCTCGTTGACGGCGTCGTTCGGGACGGCGATGGTCGCACCGCTCTTGAGGGCGTCGGCCTTCTTGACCTTGTGGGAGTACAGGCCGAGCGGCTCCAGGTGCACCGTGACGACGGGCACGATGTCGGTGCCGCGCTTCTTGTTGAAGTCGTCCAGGTACGGCTTGTTCTGGAAGTAGTTGGCGTCCACCGAGCCGTCCTCGGTCGCCGTGTTCGGCGTGATGTAGTCGGTGAACTCCTTGACCTCCAGGTCGAGGCCCGCCTTCTTCGCCAGGTTCTTCTTGACGAAGTCCAGGATCTCGGTGTGGGGGGTGGGGCTGGCGGCGACGACCAGCGGGCCGCTGTGGTCGGCGGAGCCGGAGGACTTGCCGGAGCCGCAGGCGGTCAGCCCGAGGGCGAGGGCTCCGGCGGCGAGGACGGCGGTGGTGAGCTTGGCGGTGTTACGCACGAAAAGTGCCTTTCCTTAAGGGTGGTGCGACCCCGTCGAGGGTGATACGGGGAGTCTTGGGTGCTACGCGGCCTTGCCGACGTCGGCGGCCGCGGGCTCCTCGGCCTTGAGCAGGCGGAGCTTCGGCGCCGGCCCGGAGCGGCCGCCGCGGCTGTGCAGGGAGCGGGCCGCGAGGTCGCCGGCGAACTGGATGAGGGAGATGACGACGGCGAGGATCGCGACGGTGATCCACATCAGCTCGGTCTCGAAGCGCTGGTAGCCGTAGCGGACGGCGAGGTCGCCGAGGCCGCCGCCGCCGACGGTGCCGGCCATGGCGGAGTAGCCGATGAGGGCGATGATCGTGGTGGTGGTGCTGGCGATCAGCGAGGGCAGGGACTCGGGGACGAGCACCTTGCGGACGATGGTCCAGGTGTTGCCGCCCATGGACTGCACCGCCTCCACGAGACCGTTGTCCACTTCGCGGACGGCCGTCTCGACCAGGCGGGCGAAGAACGGGATGCCGCCGATGGCGAGCGGCACGATCGCGGCGGTCGTGCCGATCGTCGTTCCGGTGACCCAGCGCGTGAAGCTCATCAGGGCGACCATCAGGATGATGAACGGCATGGAGCGGCCGATGTTCACGATCTGGCCGATCACCTTGTTCGCGACGACGTTCTGCAGCAGGCCGTCCCGGTCCGTGAGGACGAGGAGCAGGCCGAGCGGGAGGCCGACGGAGACGGCGATCAGGGTGGACCACAGGACCATCGAGAACGTCTCGGAACACGCCTGCGACAGCAGCGGCTGCATCTCGGACCAGGTCACTTGGCACCTTCCTTCACCAGAACGGGCTCCTCGCCCAGCACGTCGATCTGCAGGCCCTGTTCGCGCAGGAATCCGATCGGCACCACGTTGTCCTCGTAGTGGCCGGGCAGTTCGATGCGCATACGGCCGATCTGGAGGCCGCCGACGGTGTCGATGGCGGCGCCCAGGATGGAGATGTCGACGTTGTAGGTGCGCGAGGCCTGGGAGATGACCGGCTGGGTCGCGGCCTCGCCGTGGAAGGTCACGTCGAGGACGGTCCGCTCGGCGCCCGTGCGCTCGCCGCTCACCGGGAAGAGGGCGGCGGCCAGTTCGGAGCCGGGGGTGGCGAGCAGCTCGCTGACCGTGCCGGACTCCACGATCCGGCCCTTCTCCATGAGGGCGGCGGAGTCGCAGATCGACTTCACGACGTCCATCTCGTGGGTGATGAGCAGGACGGTCAGGCCCAGCTGCCGGTTCAGGTCGCGCAGCAGCTGGAGGATGGAGCGGGTGGTCTCCGGGTCGAGGGCGCTGGTGGCCTCGTCGGAGAGCAGCACCTTGGGGTCGCCGGCCAGGGCGCGGGCGATGCCGACGCGCTGCTTCTGGCC
Organism: Streptomyces sp. NPDC004561; assembly: GCF_053602155.1. Classification (NCBI taxonomy): domain Bacteria; kingdom Bacillati; phylum Actinomycetota; class Actinomycetes; order Kitasatosporales; family Streptomycetaceae; genus Streptomyces; species Streptomyces sp. NPDC004561. The sequence goes on along the minus strand of NZ_JBSGDB010000019.1, from coordinate 29,967 downwards.
GCCGGAGAGCTGGGCGGGATAGGCCTTGGCCTTGTCGGCGAGGCCGACCAGGTCGAGGAGTTCGAGCGCCTTGCGGGAACGTTCCCTCCCCGACGTGCCGAGGATCTCCAGCGGCAGCTCCACGTTGTCCTGCACGGTCCGCGAGGACAGCAGGTTGAAGTGCTGGAAGACCATGCCGATCCGGCTGCGCGCCCGGCGCAGTTCCTTCCCGGCGCGCGATCCGCGGCCGGCCAGGGCGGTGAGGTCCTGTCCGGCGACGGTCACGGTGCCGGCGGTGGGGCGCTCCAGCAGGTTGACGCAGCGGATCAGGGAGGACTTGCCGGCGCCGGACTGGCCGATGACGCCGTAGACCTCGCCTTCGCGGACATGGAGATCGACGCCGTCCAGGGCGGTGACCTCGCGGCCGCGGGAGCGGTAGACCTTGGTGAGGCCCGATGTGGTGATCACAGGATTTCCGTCACTGTCGAGTGTCCGGGCGTGGGTGTGCCCGGGCACGGTGCGTTTCGTGCGTTCTGTCGGGGACGCGGCACGGTTCTCGGGCAACGGTCGGCCGGGGAGAACGTCGTGTGCGCGGGGCGGCCTCGGGTCACGGACGGCCGGAATCGGACGTCGGACAGGCCACGGCTCTCGCTTCGGGGCGCGAGGCTCAGGTGGTGCGGGGGCCCTCTAGAAGGCGCACATTCGACACGGACACATACAACGAGCACCGGGCGTCATGTTCGCCTCGGTCGCAGGAATGCGGCAGCTCGTCGTGGTCATGGGAGCCAGTAAAGCAGACACGCGCTGCTGACCGGTCACCACTGTCCGCATAGTGGACAGCGGCGGACACCCTCGGCCCCTGACTCAGCGGCGGACGGAGATCTCCACTCCCCCGTGAGTGACCAGTGCCGACAGGGCCGACAGGTTCTCCACCACCAGGTCGGCGTCCAGCTCGTCCGCCCTGTGGGTTGTGGCCAACGCCACGGTGGTCATGCCCGCCGCGCGACCGGCCCGGAGCCCGGCGGGGGCGTCCTCGAAGACCACGCAGTGGGCCGGGTCCACGCCCAGCTGCCGGGCGGCGAGCAGATAGGGCTCGGGGTCCGGCTTGCCGCGGGTGACGTCGTCGGCGCTGACCAGGATCTTCGGCGAGATGTCCACGGCGCCGAGGCGGGCCTCGGCGAGGCGGTGGGTGGCGGAGGTGACCACGGCCCAGCGGTCGGCGGGCAGGGCGTCCAGGAAGTCCCGGGTGCCGGGCAGCAGCCGCACGCCGCCGTTCGGCACGTCCTCCACCTCCAGCTGCTCGACCCGGGCGACGGCCTCCGGCACGAGGCGGGCGGGGAGCAGGTCGCCGACTATCTCCACCGCCGTGCGCCCGTGCAGTTCCACGCGCCCGAACTCCTCGGCCGTGATCCCGTACTCCCGGGCCCAGCGGGTCCAGCAGCGCTCGACGGAGTCGAGGGAGGAGACGAGGGTGCCGTCGTTGTCGAACAGAAGGGCGTGTGCGTGGATCGTCATGGTCTAGACCCTACGGCGTACGGCGGGGTCGGCGGCGGTGGCCCATTTCCGCCGTAATAAGGTCACCGCATGCTCAATGCCCTGACGCTGGTGACCGGCGTCGCCGCGCTGCTGCTCGCCGCCTGGTGCGGCTGGGCCGCCTACCGTGATCAGCCGACCAAGGACTGGCACTTCATCGGCATGGCCGTGGTGTCCCTGCTGGCCGTGGTCCAGCTGGTGGTCGGCATCGTGCAGCTGGTCCGGGGCGAGAAGCCGGCGCAGGGCACGACGATCTTCGTGGCCTATCTGCTGGGCGCGTTCGCGTGCGTCCCGGCGGCCGGGTTCATGTCGCTGGCCGAGCGGACCCGCTGGGGTTCGGTGACGGCCGCGGCGGGCGGCGTGGTGCTGGCCGTGCTCGAGGTGCGGCTCTACGACATCTGGGGAGGCTGAGATGACGGCGGTGGAGGAGAAGCCGGCCCGGCTGATCAGCGGGCCGGGCATGCTGCTCGTCTGGTTCTACGGCGTGATGGTGGTCGGCGCCGTGTCGCGCTCGGTGTACCAGATCGCGACGGACTTCCAGCGGGCGCCGCTGGCCTATGTGCTGTCGGCGGTGGCCGGTGTGGTGTACGGGTTCATCACGTACACGCTCGTGCGCGGCGGGGAGACGGCCCGGCGGGCGGCCCTGGTGTGCTGCGCCGCCGAGCTCGCGGGTGTGCTGATCGTGGGCACGTGGACCGTGGTCGAGCCGTCCGCGTTCCCGGACGCGACCGTGTGGTCGCAGTACGGCATGGGGTACGTCTTCATCCCCGTGCTGCTGCCGCTGTCCGCGATGTACTGGCTGCGGAAGGCGCGCGCCGCCGTCACGCCGTAGTCGCGTAGGCCCCCGCCTGCTTCTCCAGGATGATCAGCTCGACTCCGTCCGCGCCCTTGGACCGGCCCACCGTCTCGTAGCCGGACCGGCGGTACAGACGGAGGTTGCCCTCGCTGCGGTGACCGGTGTGGAGCCGGAACCTGGTGGCGCCCCGCTCCTCGACCAGCGCCGCTTCCGCCACGCGCAGCAGCCGCGCGCCGATGCCGTGCCCCTGGAGGCGCGGGTGGACGCAGAGCTTGCCGATGTCGGCGGCGCCGGCCTCGGTCACCTTGCCGCGGACACAGCCGACCACCTCGTCGCCGAGCCGCGCGACGAACACGCAGTCGGAGGCGACCTCCTGACGGACGGAGTCCAGGGTTTCGACGAGCGGGTCGATGCGGTAGTTGCCGTACAGCGCCGCCTCGCTCTGGAAGCACAGGTACTGGAGCCTGAAGATCTGCTCCGCGTCCTGTTCGGTCGCCACCGAGATGGTCACGCTCATGCCCATGTGCGCATGCCTCCCGCTCACCTGATCACCTGTCGTCCCTCACTCCTATCCCCGCGCTTCGAGGGAAGCAACCTCCGGCGTGAGCAATCGCCGAAGACATCCCAGACATCTGGAGCGTTCCGGGCCGAGACTGCCCTGTGAGATACCCAACTCCCCCGCGATCTCCCGGTATGTGAGGTCCTTCGGGGAGAGCAGCGCCTCGATGAGCCGGGGACAGCGACCGGGCAGCCGGCGGACCGCGTCGCGCAGGGCGCGGTACCGGGCGGCCGCGAGGACGTGCTGCTCGGGTCCGGGGCCGAGGGCGTCGGCCGGCTCGACGTCGTACGGCCGTTCCAGGCGGGTGGTGCGGCGGCTGCGGCGCGCCTCGGCGCGGACCGCCCTGCGCAGCCAGCGCTGCGGGTCCAGCGGCGGCCCGTGGGTCGCCAGCCGCTCCAGCAGGCGGAGCCAGACGGCCTGCTCCAGGTCGCCCGGCTCGCTTCCGGCGGCATGTGCCTCGGCGGAGGCCTCGGCGGTGAGCAGGGGGCGCAGGGCGGCTACCAGGTCGTGCGTCATATGCGGAACGACGCGCCGCCCCGGCAAGGGGTTTACGGGGCGGCGCACAGTCAGCCCGAACGGGGTGCGCGCGGGCGCGCGGGTTGACGCGGGGCTCAGTCGCCCAGGAAGTCGGCGCGGGCGAGGACGCCCGTGTCGGCGTTGTCGGTGAAGACGCCGTCGATGCCGGTCGCGAAGTACGTCCGGAAGGCGCCGAAGGGGTCGCCGTAGCCGTCGGCCGCGCCGCCCTTGCGGTACTCGGCCGGCAGGAAGGGGTTCTCGTTGCGCATGGTGTACGGGTGCAGCACCAGGCCGACCCGGTGCGCGTCGGAGACCAGGGTGGTCGGCTCGCCCAGCGTGCCGTCCGCGTTCTTCGGGACGACGAGGTCGAGGGTCGGGCCGATGCCCTGCGCGTAGCCGGCGATCTCCCGCAGGCCCCTGGGCGTGATGAGGTCGGCGACCGTGCGCGGGTCGCCCGCCTCGACGAAGTCGTAGGGCCGGCTGCCGACCGAGGAGAGCAGGACGACGAGCGGGTTGTCGACGAGCTGGTTGAGCCTCTGGATGCTGCCGGGCTCGAACGACTGCAGGATGACCGGGGAGTTGCGGCCGTCCTTGCCGTACTTGTGCAGCAGCTTGGCCACCCGCTCCTCGAGACCGAGGCCCAGCTTGCGGAAGTACGTGGGGTGCTTGGTCTCGGGGTAGATCCAGACCTGCCGGCCGCGCCTGCGGGTCTGCTCGTCCTGCCACCTCAGGACCTCTTCGAAGGTGGGTATCCCCCAGCGGCCGTTGTAGAGGGTGTTGTGCGGGCGGTTGGCCGGGATGCGCTCGACGGCACGGAGCGTCTTCAGCTCGGCCAGCGTGAAGTCCTCGGTGAACCAGCCGGTGGTGGAGACCCCGTCCACGACCTTGGTGGTCCTGCGGCCGGCGAACTCGGGGTGGGCGGCGACGTCCGTGGTGCCGCCGATCTCCGGCTCGTGGCGGCAGACGAGGTGACCGTCCCGGGTGGGCACCAGGTCGCCCGCCTCGACCACGTCGGCGCCCAGGTCCAGGGCCAGGTCGTACGAGCCGAAGGTGTGCTCGGGGCGGTAGCCGGCGGCGCCCCGGTGCCCGATGATCGCCGGCACCGGCAGGCTCTTCAGCCCGCGCCCGGCGCGCCCGGCCGTACGGGTCTCGGCGGCTCTCGCCGCGCCGGGCAGTCCGAGGACCGCTCCGCCCGCGCCGAGCACCGCTGCGCCGAGCAGTGCCCGCCGTCCCGTCATCTGTGCCTGCTCGTTCGTCTGGTCGCTTCCCATGAGCGCCCTCCTGCCGCCTCTGTCTCGGGTCCGGCGATCGTAGGGCGACGCAGATGACGGCAGTAAGGCTTCGGGCCGAACACCGGGGTGACGCGGTGTGACCTGCGTGCGGCGAGTGATGACGGTCCGTCGGCATTCGTCGGCATGGTCCGGGTAGCCGTACGAGTGAGGGATCCGGGCGATGTCCGTCACATCGCCGCAGACGTGTCCACGTCGTTCCCGGTATGTCACCGCAGGTAAACGCACGTCAACAGTTCGTAAGACCTCGGTGAACCGGGCGCACTCGATGTGCGCTTCCCCGGGACCCGCGAGTAATGTCCTCACCTGCACAGACACATATCGCCCCCTCGACATCGGAGGACCCGTTGTCCCGCTTCGCGCTCATCAAGGCAGTGCTCGGACCGATCATGCGCCTGATGTTCCGCCCACGGGTGGAGGGCGTGGAGAACATCCCGGGGGACGGTCCGGTGATCCTGGCCGGCAATCACCTCACGTTCATCGACTCGATCGTGCTGCCGGTGGTCACCAAGCGTCAGGTCCACTTCATCGGCAAGGACGAGTACGTCACGGGCAAGGGCGTCAAGGGCCGGCTGATGGCCTGGTTCTTCACCGGCGTCGGCATGATCCCGGTGGACCGGGACGGTGCGAACGGCGGTGTGGCCGCACTGATGACCGGGCGGCGGATCCTGGAGGAGGGCCGGATGTTCGGGATCTACCCCGAGGGCACCCGCTCGCCCGACGGCCGTCTGTACCGGGGCCGCACCGGTATCGCGCGGCTGACCCTGATGACCGGCGCCCCCGTCGTTCCCTTCGCCATGATCGGCACCGACAAGCTGCAGCCCGGCGGCCGGGGCATCCCGCGTCCCGGCAAGGTCACCGTCCGGTTCGGCGAGGCCATGGAGTTCTCCCGGTACGAGGGCATGGACCGGGACCGCTATGTGCTGCGGGCGGTGACCGACTCCGTGATGGCCGAGGTCATGCGGCTGTCCGGGCAGGAGTACGTGGACATGTACGCCACGAAGGCGAAGGCCGCCTAGGACGTCCCCGGACGGCGGGCGCGACCCGCTGCCGTCCGCCTGCCGGTGGAATCTGGCCTCGACACACGGAACGCAGCGCCTAGCCTCCCGCACATATGAGCACACAACATGTCTTATTTAGACATGGACACACCTTCGCGGCGAACCCTGCTCCGTGCCTCCATCGCAGCCACCGGTGCGGGCCTTCTCGGGGCCTGCAGCTTCGGCTCCGAGCCCCACTCCGGCCCCCACGGCGCGGGCACCGAGGGCGTCTTCGTTCCGGCGGGGCCCCGTGGGTACGTCAACCCGTCGGACCCGGAGGTCCTCGCCGCCGAGCGGAAACGCGGCGCGGGCCGGGTGCGCAGCCACCGGTTCACCGCTGCCGAGGCCAGGCTGGACCTGGGCGGGCGGGCCGTCCGGACGTGGGCGTACAACGAGACGGTGCCCGGCCCGCTGGTCCGTGTCACCGCCGGCGACGTGCTCGACCTGACGCTCGCCAACCGGCTGCCCGCCACCACCACGCTGCACTCCCACGGGGTGCGGCTGCGCTGCGACATGGACGGCGTCCCCGACCTGACCCAGCGGGCCATCCCCTCCGGGAACGACTTCGCGTACCGGTTCACGGTGAAGCATCCGGGCACCTACCTGCTCCACTCGCACGTCGGGATGCAGCCCGACCGCGCGCTGTACGCGCCGCTCATCGTGGACGACCCCAGGGAGCCGCTCCACTACGACCGGGAGTGGATCGTCGTCCTCGACGACTGGCTCGACGGCGTGGGCGGCTCCACCCCCGACGGGGTGCTCGAGCAGCTCAAGCCCGGCGCGAGCGGGAAGATGGACGGCATGGGCGGCATGGGCATGGGGCCCGGGCACGACCACCCGAGTCCGAGCAGGTCGGCCCACGCCAAGTCCACGCCGTCCAGGAAGCCGTCGGGCCCCTCCCGGGTGCTGCACGACTCCCACAGCGGCATGCTGCACGGCGAGGGCGGCAGCGTCGACTACCCGTACTACCTCGCCAACGGGCGCCTGCCCACCAGCCCCTCGGTGTTCCGCTGCCGCAAGGGCGAGCGCATCCGGCTGCGCATCATCAACGCGGGTTCGGAGACCGCCTTCCGGGTCGCGCTCGGCGGTCACACCATGACCGTCACGCACACCGACGGCTATCCCGTGAAACACAAGGAGACCGACGCCCTGCTCATCGGCATGGCCGAGCGGTACGACGTCCTCGTCACCGCCCAGGACGGCTTCTTCCCGCTCGTCGCCCTCGCCGAGGGCAAGAAGGGCGGCGCGCTCGCGGTACTCCGCACCGACAAGGGCAGAAACCTTCCGGCGCCGAATGTCCGCCCGGACGAGCTGGACGGCGACGTGGTCCCGGCGCGGCGCCTGGTACCGGACGAGTCGGTGGCCCTGACCGACCGCCGGCCCGACCGCCAGATGCGCATCCGCATCACCGGTGGCATGAAGAAGTTCGACTGGGGCTTCGACCACCATGTCTACAACGTGCGCCAGCGGCACGAGGTCCACGCCGGCGAACGGGTGCGGCTCACCCTCATCAACGCCACCGACATGTGGCATCCGATGCATCTGCACGGGCACACCTTCTCGCTCACCGGGCTGGACGCGGTGGGCGCCCGCAAGGACACCTCGATGGTGCTGCCGCACCGCAAGCTGGTGATCGACTTCGACGCCGACAACCCTGGGCTGTGGATGCTGCACTGCCACAACCAGTACCACTCGGAGAGCGGGATGATGACCGTGCTCGGCTACAAGAAGTGAGGCTTCGGCCCGCCCCCCGACGCGGGGCGGGCCACCTCACTCCGCGCTCTCCAGCCGCTGTCCCCGCAGCAGGAACCAGGCCGCCAGCGCCGTTCCGAGCAGGACCGCCGCTCCCGCCCCGGAGGCCAGCTGGAGGCCGTCGACGAAGGAGTCGCGGGCCGCGTCGAGCAGGGCGCCCGCGCTGTGCGGGGGCATGTGGGCCGATGCCTCCACCGCGGCGCCCAGTGACTCGTGGGCCGCCGGCGGGGTGCCGGCCGGGCCGGTGAAGCCGCGGTAGACGCCGGTCACGATGGTGCCGAGGAGGGCGATGCCCAGGGCCGCGCCCAGTTCGTACGCCGTCTCGGAGACCGCCGAGGCGGCGCCCGCCTGGTCCTTGGGCACGCTGGAGAGGATCACGTCGGCGGTGACCGTGAAGGAGAGTCCCGCGCCGACGCCCACCACCAGCAGGGCGGCGCCGAGCACCGGGTAGCCGGTGGACCGGCCGAGCCAGGTCAGCGCGGCCAGTGCCAGGCCGATCGCGCCCAGGCCGCCCGAGACCACCGCGCGGACCGAGAAGCGCCGGGCCGCGCGTCCCGCGACCAGACCGGCCACCACGGCGCCGACCGCCGCGGGCAGTTCGGCCAGGCCCGCCTCGAACGGGCGCCTGCCCTGGACGAGTTGCAGGTACTGGGAGAGGAAGAACACCAGGCCGGACATGCCGAGGACGGTCAGCAGGTCGGCGAGCACGGCGCCGCTGAACCCGCGGCGCCGGAACAGGCGCATGTCCAGCAGCGGGGCCGGCATGGTCAGCTGACGGTGGACGAAGCCGTACAGGGCGCCGGCGCCCAGCAGGCCGGCGGCGAGCGTCGCCCAGGTGAGGCCGTGGGTGGCGGCCTCCTTGACGGCGTACACCACGCCGATCATGCCGACGAGCGACAGCAGGACGCTGAGCAGGTCCCACGGACCGGGATCAGGGTTCCGGGATTCGGGCAGCGACCGGATGCCGACCAGGACCAGGACCGCCATCACGGGCAGGTTGATCAGGAAGACCGAGCCCCACCAGAAGTGCTCCAGCAGGAAGCCGCCCGTGATGGGGCCGACGGCGGTGCCGGCCGAGGCGGTGGCGCCCCAGATGCCGACGGCGAGGCTGCGCTCGCGCGGGTCGTGGAAGAGGTTGCGGATCAGGGCGAGGGTGGCCGGCATCAGGGTCGCGCCCGCGACACCGAGCAGCGCCCGGGCCAGGATCATCAGCTCGGGGGTGGTCGCGTAGGCGTTGAGCACGGAGATCGCGCCGAACGCGGTGGCGCCGCCGAGCAGGATCCGCTTGCGGCCGATGCGGTCGCCGAGGCTGCCCATGGAGACCAGCAGACCGGCGATGACGAAGGAGTAGACGTCACCGATCCACAGGAGCTGGGTGCCGGAGGGGTCGAGGTCCTCGCTGATGTAGGGGGTCGCCAGGCCGAGGACGGTGGCGTCCACGGCCACCAGCAGCACGGCCAGGACGAGGACGGAGAGCGCGAGCCAGCGGCCCGGGCGCTTCTCCACCTCCGCCGCGCGAGCCGGCTGCAGGGTGCTGGTCATGATTCCTCTCTTCGTCACGCGCGGGTGCGTCGGGCGCCGCCGAGCAGCAGCTCGACGACCATGTGGGTGAAGTCCTTCGCGGCGACCCGGCCCTCGGCCACCGCCCAGGCGCCGGAGGCCAGCAGGCCGTACAGCGCCTCGGCTAGCCAGGCGGGGGTGAGGTCGATGCGGAACTCGCCGCTCTCCTGGCCGCGCCGGAAGAGGGCGATGAGGCGTTCGTCTATCCGGGTCCAGCCCTCGTTCTGCTGCTCGCCCTCGAAGAGCTGGTTCTCGGTGTAGAGGAAGGCGAGCAGGCCGGCCGCGGGTTCGATCGCGCGGACCAGCCGGTGGACGACCTCCCCCGCCGGGCCGTCGTCCAGCCGTGCCGCCTCCAGCGCCGCCTCGCACTCCGCGATGCCGAGCGCCTCCAGGGCCCGGACGAGCGCGTCGCGCCCGGCGAAGTGGCGGTGCAGCGTGGCCCGGCTGATGCCGGCGGCCTTGGCGACCTCGTCCATGGTCGCGGTGGACTTGCGGGTCAGCAGGGCGGCGGCGCTGCGCAGCACGTGGTCACGATCCAAGGCCATGAGACAAGCATAGCCCATGTGAGACATCAATGTCTCATCATGGGCATGCGTGACTCATATGCGCCGCTCGGCGGGAGTGTCCGTCAGTGCCAGGGCAGCTGTCCGCGCGTCTCCCAGTAGGCGCCAGGGTCCTCGCGGAGGGTGGCTAGGCGGGTCAGCTGGTCCACGTCGAGGTCGACGACGGGGGCGTGCAGGTTGGAGACCAGCTGGGTGACGGTGGCCGCGCCGGACAGGACCACGCCGGCCCACGGCTGGCGCAGGACGACGGCCAGGGCCACGGCGTCACAGCCGAGCCCCGTCTCCTCGGCCACGGCCTTCAGGACGTCCGGGGCGTGCTGCTCGGCGAGCCGGCCGTTGGCCATGCCCTCCTTGACGATCACGGTCAGACCGGCGTCGTGCGCCTCGGCGAGGGCGGGCCCGGCGGAGGTCTCCAGGGCGTTGTACGTCGACTGGACGGTACGGAAGAGGGGCTCCCCCTCGACCGTCACCGCGAGGGCCGCGCGGATCGCGTCGGCCTGGGCGGGGCCGCTGGTGGAGAAGCCGACGGTCAGGCCGCCGGCGGCGGCCTCGGCCAGCCGGGCGTGCAGTTCCTTGTCGGTGAGGGCCGGGCTGTCCGGGGTCACCGAGTGGATCTGGTAGAGGTCGAGCCGGTCGCCGAGCAGGGCGTCGGTCTCGGCGCGCTGCCGCTCGTAGGTGCCGAGGCCGTGGTCCTTGACCTCGTGCTGTTCGGCGTCGGCGGACCAGCCCGCGGTGTACGTGTAGCCCCACTTGCTGCCGACGACCACGTCGTCGAGGTCCGGGCGCGCGTTCAGCCAGTCGGCGAGGAACTCCTCCGAACGGCCGTAGGAGCGGGCGACGTCGAAGTAGCGCACGCCCTGCGCGTAGGCGGCGTCGAGGAGTTCATGGGTGCGCTCGCGCAGTGCCTCGACGCTGCGGTTCTCCCCGAGGTCCCGGTCCCGGCCGAGGTTGATGTAGCCGGGACGGCCCACCGCGGCGAGGCCGAGGCCGATGTGGCAGGTGGGGGTGGTGGCGGTGGCCAGGCGGGAGAAGGGCATCACTGGTTCCGTTCGGTCGGCTCCGTGCAGCTTCCGACCAACGTAACCCGCGATGCCCTCGGGGTCCGCCCAAAAGCCCGGCGGCGCCGGGCTCGGCTCTACTTCCCGGCCGCCGCCCACTCGTGCTGGGCCGCGACGTCAGTCTTCAGTTCCGTCAGCTGGACGGCGACCGCGCTCGGGGCCGTGCCCCCGCGGCCGTTGCGGGAGGCCAGGGCGCCGGGCACGTTGAGGACCGTGCGCACCTCGGGGGTGAGATGCGCGGAGATCTTGGCGAACTGCTCGTCCGTGAGGCCGTCCAGCTCCTTGCCCTCGGCCTCGGCGACCTTCACGCACTCCCCCGCGACCTCGTGGGCCACCCGGAACGGCACGCCCTGCTTGACCAGCCACTCGGCGATGTCCGTGGCGAGCGAGAACCCGGCCGGGGCCAGTTCCTCCATGCGCTCGCGGTTGACCGTGAGGGTCGCGATCATGCCGGTGAACGCCGGGAGCAGCACCTCCAACTGGTCGCAGGAGTCGAAGACCGGCTCCTTGTCCTCCTGGAGGTCGCGGTTGTAGGCGAGGGGCAAGGCCTTCAGCGTGGCCAGCAGGCCCGTCAGGTTGCCGATCAGCCGGCCGGACTTGCCCCGGGCCAGCTCCGCGATGTCCGGGTTCTTCTTCTGCGGCATGATCGACGAGCCGGTGGAGAACGCGTCGTGCAGCGTGACGAAGGAGAACTCCTTCGTGTTCCAGATGATGATCTCCTCGGCGATCCGGGAGAGGTTCACGCCGGTCATCGCCGTGATGAAGGCGAACTCGGCGACGAAGTCCCGGGAGGCCGTGCCGTCGATCGAGTTGCCGACGCTGCCGCGCTCGAAGCCGAGGTCCTGGGCGACCGCCTCCGGGTCCAGGCCCAGCGAGGAGCCCGCGAGGGCGCCCGAGCCGTACGGCGACACCGCCGTGCGCTCGTCCCACTGGCGCAGCCGCTCGGCGTCCCGGGAGAGGGACTGCACATGGGCGAGGACGTGGTGGGCGAAGAGCACCGGCTGGGCGTGCTGGAGGTGGGTGCGGCCGGGCATCGCCACGTCGGGGTGGGCCTCGGCCAGGCCGATCAGGGCGTCCTGGAGTTCGGCGATCAGGCCGCCGATGATCCGGGCGTGGTCCCGCAGGTACATGCGGAAGAGGGTCGCTACCTGGTCGTTCCTCGACCGGCCGGCGCGCAGCTTGCCGCCGAGGTCGGGGCCGAGCCGCTCCAGCAGGCCGCGTTCCAGGGCGGTGTGGACGTCCTCGTCGGCGATGGTGCCGACGAAGGAGCCGTCGGCGACATCGGCCTCCAGCCGGTCGAGGCCGGCGATCATGCGGGTCAGCTCGTCGTCGGTGAGCAGGCCCGCCTTGTGCAGCACGCGCGCGTGGGCACGCGAACCGGCGATGTCGTAGGGGGCGAGCCGCCAGTCGAAGTGGACGGACGCGGAGAGCTTCGCCAGGGCCTCGGCGGGACCGTCGGCGAAACGGCCGCCCCAGAGCCGTACGTCACCGCTGTTGCTGCTCACTTGCGTTGCTCCTCGAAGCTGTGGATGTGCGGGCTCTTGATGTGCCGCCGCCTCCCCACCCTTCCAGGCGGGGAGGCGGCTGTCAGGCGGATGCGTGTGAGGTGGACCCGCGCGTGTGACCCGTCGGGGTTACGCCAGGTCCCGCTTGGCGGCGATCTTCGACGACAGGCTGTAGATGTCGATGAAGCCCTTGGCCGCGGCCTGGTCGAAGGTGTCGCCGGTGTCGTAGGTGGCGAGGTTGAAGTCGTACAGGGACGACTCCGAGCGCCGGCCGGTGACGACCGCGCGGCCGCCGTGCAGGGTCATCCGGACGTCGCCGGAGACGTACTGGTTGGCCTCGTCGATGAAGCCGTCCAGGGCGCGCTTGAGCGGGGAGAACCACTGGCCGTCGTAGACCAGCTCGCCCCAGCGCTGCTCGACCTGGCGCTTGTAGCGGGCCAGCTCGCGCTCGACGGTGACGTTCTCCAGCTCCTGGTGGGCGGTGATCAGGGCGATCGCGCCGGGGGCCTCGTACACCTCGCGGGACTTGATGCCGACGAGGCGGTCCTCGACCATGTCGATCCGGCCGATGCCCTGGGCGCCGGCGCGCTCGTTGAGCTGCTGGATGGCCTGCAGGACGGTGACGGGCCTGCCGTCGATGCCGACCGGGACGCCCTCCTTGAAGGTGACGATCACCTCGTCGGCCTCGCGCGGGGTGGCGGGGTTGGAGGTGTACTCGTAGATGTCCTCGATCGGGGCGTTCCAGATGTCCTCCAGGAAGCCCGTCTCGACGGCGCGCCCGAAGACGTTCTGGTCGATGGAGTACGGGGACTTCTTGGTGGTGGCGATCGGGAGCTGCTTCGCCTCGCAGAAGGCGATGGCCTTGTCCCGGGTCATCGCGTAGTCGCGGACCGGGGCGATGCACTTCAGGTCGGGGGCGAGGGCGACGATGCCGGCCTCGAAGCGGACCTGGTCGTTGCCCTTGCCGGTGCAGCCGTGGGCGACGGTGGTGGCGCCGTGCTTCTCGGCGGCGGCGACGAGGTGCTTGACGATCGTCGGCCGGGAGAGGGCGGAGACCAGCGGGTAGCGGTCCATGTAGAGGGCGTTGGCCTTGATCGCCGGGAGGCAGTACTCGTCGGCGAACTCGTCCTTGGCGTCGGCGACCTCGGCCTCGACGGCACCGCAGGCGAGCGCGCGCTTGCGGATGACGTCCAGGTCCTCGCCGCCCTGGCCGACGTCGACCGCAACGGCGATGACCTCGGCGCCCGTCTCCTCGGCGATCCAGCCGATGGCGACGGAGGTGTCCAGACCGCCTGAGTAGGCGAGTACGACGCGCTCGGTCACGGGTTTCTCCTCACAGTGCATTCGCTGACATGCATGAGTATGCAGAACTCTGCATGATTCGTCAATCTCCCCGGCGGGGGTGCCGTGAAAGGTGGGGGAAACCGGGAAATCGTTAGACAGGCGAACGAGTTCCGGCGATAGTCGTTGGACATGGGAAAGACCTATGAGCGCATCGACGGCAGGCTCCGCACGTTCATCGAGGAGCAGCCCCTCTTCTTCACCGCGACCGCCCCGCTCTCCGGCGACGGCACGGTCAACCTCTCCCCCAAGGGTCTCAAGGGCTCCTGGGCGGTGCTCGACGAACTCACCGTCGCCTACCTGGACTTCGCCGGCTCCAACGCGGAGACCATCGCCCATCTGCGGGAGAACGGACGGATCACCCTGATGTGGTGCGCCTTCCAGGGCCCGCCGAACATCGTGCGCGTGCACGGCCGGGGCGAGCCGGTCTTCCGCGACGACCCGCGCTTCCCCCGCCTGCTCACCCACTTCCCGGACATCGACCCGGCCGCCCACGGACTGCGGGCGGTCATCGTCGTACGCGCCGAACTCGTGCGCGACACCTGCGGCTACGCCATCCCCTTCATGGCGTACGAGGAGGACCGCGACCTGCACCGAAAGCGCTTCGCGCGCGAGGACGACGCCTCGCTGAGCACGTACTTCGAGAAGAAGGAGCACATCGCGACGAGCCTGGACGGACTACCCGGGCTGCCGTTGCCGCTGCCGCCGTCTAGCGTCTGAGCCATGCGCCCCGCCGTGGTCCTCGCCCTCGTCGCCACCTCCTCCCTCGGCCTGCTCGGGTCCGCGCCGGCCGCAGGTCCGAAGCCGCTGCCCGCGCGGATGGCGGACACGGGCGGGGGCAGTCAGCTGATCACCGCTCAGGCCCCGGGCACCGGCTCGACGTCGGGCACGCTCACCTGGTGGGACCTGCGGGACGGGCAGTGGGCGCGGGCCGGGTCCGCCCCGGCCCGCTTCGGGGCGAGCGGTCTCGTCGAGGGCGGCTCGCGCAAGCAGGGCACGAACACCACTCCGACCGGGCTGTACGGCCTTCCGTTCGCCTTCGGGATCAAGGCGGCACCGGACGGGACCAGGGTCGCGTACCGGCCCGTGCGGGAGGGTTCCTGGTGGTGCCAGGACAACGACTCGACGGCGTACAACCGCTGGACCGACCCCCTCGCGGCCGACTGCCGTGCCGCCGAGTCCGAGCATCTGATCACTTACAGCGCCCAGTACGCGTACGGCCTCGTCATCGGCTTCAACTACGACCGGCCGGTGCGGGGGCGCGGCGCCGGGATCTTCCTCCATGTGAACGGGCGCGGAGCCACCGCCGGGTGTGTCTCCGTGCCCGAGGACGCCATGCGGCAGCTCCTGCGGTGGGCGGACCCCGCCAGGAAGCCGCACATCGCCATCGGCACGGACGGCGGCGCCACGGCCGTCACCCGGTACTGAGCCCGTCGGCCGTCCGTCAGGCGGGCAACCGCACCGTGAAGGCCGTGTCCCCCGGCCTGCTCTCCAGTGCCACATCGCCCCCGTGCGCCTCCACCACGGCCGCGACGATCGACAGGCCGAGGCCCGCCCCGGTGGCGGAGGCGTCGGGGCGGCGGCGGTGCTCGGCCCGGGTGAAGCGTTCGAAGACGCCGGGGCGGACGTCCTCGGGGACACCGGGGCCGTCGTCGTGGACACGGAGGAGGGCCGTGCCGTCGGCGCTCTCCAGCGTCACCGTGACCTTCGTGCCCGGGGGTGTGTGCAGGCGCGCGTTGGCCAGCAGGTTGGCCACCACCTGGTGCAGCCGGTGGGCGTCCCCCGTCACCGTGACCGGGTCCTCCGGGAGGTCCAGGGTCCAGCGGTGCTCGGGGCCGGCGGCCCGGGCGTCGGTGACCGAGTCCAGGACCAGACGGGTCAGGTCGACCGGACGTCGTTCCAGCGGGCGGCCGGCGTCGAGGCGCGCCAGCAGCAGCAGGTCGTCGACCATCAGGCCCATCCGGGAGGACTCCGCGGCGATGCGCTCCAGGGCCCGGGTGACCTCCGGCGGCACCGGGCCCGGGTGCAGCAGGGCCAGTTCGGCGTGGCCGCGGACCGAGGCGACCGGGGTGCGCAGCTCGTGGCTGGCGTCGGCGGCGAAGCGGCGCAGCCGCTCCTCGCTGGCGTGCCGCTTGGTCAGCGCGCCCTCGACATGGCCGAGCATGCGGTTGAGGGCCGCGGCGACCTGGCCGACCTCGCTGTGCGGGTCGGCGTCGGGGGCACGCGGGGGCAGCGCGACCTCGCCGCTGGCGAGCGGGAGCTCGCTGACCCGGGCGGCGGTCGCGGTGACCCGGCTGAGGGGGCGCAGGGACCAGCGGACCCAGAGGGCGCCCGCCACGCCGGTGATCACGAGCGCCAGCCCGAAGACGACCCCGGCGACCAGTTCCAGCCGGTGGACCGTGGCCTCGACCGGCTCCAGCGGGAGGCCGACGAGCAGCACGTCGCCGTCCCGGCCGGCGGAGGCGACGACCCGGTAGTCGCCGAGGGCGGAGAGCGCGACAGTGTGCGGGCGGCCGTCGGCCGGTACCCGGGCCAGCCGCCGGGCGTCCTGCGCGCGCAGGGCCACGTTCAGGTCCGCGGCGGGGTCGCCGGAGCGGATGAGGCCCTTGTTGGTGACGGCGCCGCCCAGCAGGCGGGCGCCGAAGGTGCCGGTGGCCATCCGGCGGGTGTCGCCGTACTCGTCGCCGTCGCGGTCGTTGCGCACCAGCCCGTTGTGCTCCAGGCTCTCCGGGAACCGGGTGCCGACCTGGGCGACCTGTTCGTCCAGCCGCTGGGTGAGGAATCCGTTCAGCTCGACGACGGCGGCCAGTCCCACGGCGGCGCAGCTCACGGCCAGCAGGACCACCAGGCCGAAGGTGAGCCGGGCGCGCAGGGTGCGGGGGCGGGGCAGGCCCCGCAGGCGGTTCACCCGGTCACCGGTTTCAGCACGTAGCCGGCCCCGCGCACGGTGTGGATCATCGGCGTGCGGCCCGCGTCGATCTTCTTGCGCAGGTAGGAGATGTACAGCTCGACCACGTGGGCCCGGCCGCCGAAGTCGTAGGACCAGACCCGGTCGAGGATCTGCGCCTTGCTGAGGACGCGGCGCGGGTTGCGCATGAGGAAGCGGAGCAGCTCGAACTCGGTGGGTGAGAGCTCGACCAGCTCACCGGCCCGGGTCACCTCGCGGGCCTCCTCGTCCATCACCAGGTCGCCCACGACCAGCCGCGGGCCGTCCTCCTGCTGGCGGGCCATGCCGGCGCGGCGCAGCAGTCCGCGCAGCCGGGCGACGACCTCCTCCAGGCTGAAGGGCTTGGTGACGTAGTCGTCGCCGCCCGCCGTGATGCCCGCGATGCGGTCCTCGACCGCGTCCCGAGCTGTGAGGAAGAGCACGCACACGTCGGGCTTCGCCTCGTGCAGACGGCGCAGCACGGCGAAGCCGTCGGTGTCCGGGAGCATCACGTCCAGGATGACGGCGTCGGGCAGCAGCTCGCGCGCGGCGGCGAGCGCGGCGGCGCCGTCGCCGGCGGCGCGCACCTCCCAGCCCTCGTAGCGCAGGGCGCCGGTGAGCACCTCCGCGAGGTCGGGGTCGTCGTCGACGACGAGGACGCGCAGCGGGGTGCCGTCGGGGCGGGTGAGGGCCGGGCGGCCGGAACGGGTCGTGTTCATCGCGCCTACCAGCATCGCTCCTGTGCGGGGCGACCGGCCGCCCCGCCCCCTCTGAGTTTCCTCTGAGTGGCCGGGCGGGTGTCTGAGATCTCTCTGAGAAACCGCTCCGAGACCCCTGTGGAGAGGCCCTTTCAGAGGTCCCTCAGAACTTCGGCCCGCACAGTGGCATGGCTGACGGACGAAGGGAACGGCTCTGATGACCACCGTGGATACGAGGCGGACGGCCCCGCCCCTGCCGGGGACCGCACGGCGTTCCCCCGCGGGGCCCGTGCTGGCCGTGCTGTGGGCGGGGGCGGCGGCCGTGGTCGCGCTCTGGTGGGCGGACACCGGGTCCGTGGTCGGCACGGCGGGCTGGCTGACCGGGGCCGGGCGGATCGCCGGGCTGCTGTGCGGGTACGCCTGCGCGGTGCTGGTCGGCCTGATGGCCCGGGTGCCGCTGCTGGAGACCCGGGTGGGCTCGGACCGGGTGGCCCGCTGGCACGCGATGGCCGGCCGGTACACGATCTGCCTGCTCGTCGCCCATGTCGCGCTGATCCTCGCCGGGTACGCCGCCCAGGACCGGGCCTCGCTGTGGCACGAGGCGGTCACCGTGGTGCTGGACTACCCGGACATGCTGATGGCCACCGCCGGCACGGTGATCCTGTTCGCGGTCGGCGTCACCTCGATACGGGCCGCCCGCCGCCGTACCAGCTACGAGTTCTGGTACTACGTCCACCTGCTCACCTACGCGGCCGTCTTCCTGGCCTTCTTCCACCAGCTGGCGCTGGGCGAGGAGTTCAACGGCAAGCCGGTCGCCACCGCCGTCTGGTACGCGCTGTACCTGGGGGTCGCGGCGCTGGTGGTGTGGTTCCGGATCCTCGCCCCGGTCCGGCTCAACCGGCGCCACCGGCTGCGCGTGGACTCGGTCCACCAGGAGGCGCCGGGTGTGTACTCGGTCGTCGTCCGCGGGCGGCACCTGGACGAGCTGGGGGCGCGGCCGGGCCAGTTCTTCCGCTGGCGGTTCCTCGGCGAGGGCATGGGCTGGACGTCCACGCCGTACTCCCTGTCGGCGCCGCCGCGCCCGGACCTGATGCGCATCACGGTGAAGGCGCTCGGCGACCACAGCGCGGCCGTGTCCCTGCTCCGGCCCGGCACCCGGGTGTGGGCGGAGGGCCCGTACGGCTCCATGACCGCCGACCGGGCCACCAGCCACCACTCGCTGCTGATCGCGGCCGGCGTCGGCGTCACCCCGCTGCGGGCGCTGTTCGAGACGCTGCCCGGCGAGGCCACCCTGCTGTACCGGGCGCGCTCCGCCGAGGACCTGGCGCTGGGCGGCGAGCTGGAGGCGATCGCCCGCTGGCGCGGCGGCCGGGTGCTGTACGCGCTGAACGGGCCGCAGGGCGAGCGCCCGGACATCTCCGCGCAGTCCCTGCGGGCGACCTTCCCCGGGCTGCGCGGCCACGACGTCTACATATGCGGGCCGCACGGCTTCGCGCGGGACGTGTACGAGGCACTGCGGGCGGCCGGGGTTCCGGACCGCAATATCCACCACGAGTCGTTCGAGCTGTGAGGCCGCAGAAGTGCACGCGTTGAAGAAGAACCGACCGCTCCGCCGGATCGTGCTGGCCAGTGCCGCCACCGTCTCCGGGATGGTGCTGCTGCTGTCGCTGAAGCCGCACACGAGCCCCGGGCTCGCCGTCGGCGCCTCCGCCCCCGCGCCGCGCAGCAGCGCGAGCGCGCCGGCCCAGTCCGGCTCGTCCGGCGGGTCGTCGAGCGGGTCGTCCGGCGGCTCGTCGAGCGGGTCGTCGGGCAGCTCGTCCGGGGGCTCCGGCTCCAGCGTCTCCAAGACCGTCACCGGTGAGACCGTCCAGACCCGCTGGGGGCCGGTCCAGGTACGGGTGACGATCAAGAGCGGCAGGCTCACCGAGGTGACGCCGATTCAGTATCCGCAGGACAATCCGCGCGACCAGGAGATCAACAGCTACGCGCTGCCGCAGCTGCGGCGCGAGGCGCTGGCCGCGCAGAGCGCGAACATCGACATGGTGTCCGGCGCCTCGTACACCAGCACCGGTTACAAGCAGTCGCTCCAGTCCGCACTGGACTCCGCGGGCCTCTGAACACACGGCGCACGCGGCACGTACCAGTGGGCCGACGGTCAAGTCCCCACGGAGGAACCGTGACCACCACGCTCGCAGGCGGACGTGCCGCCCGCCGACAGACGATGCGCCGCATCCGCCCGCGCCGCAGCCCGGCCGTTCCGCTGCTGCTCGCCGTGTGGGCGGGCGCGGCGGCCGTGCTGTGGCTCTGGTGGCACAACACGCCGGCGGTCTCCGACGACACCAGCAGGATCCTCAACGCGGGCCGGATCACCGGCCTGTTGGCCGGCTATCTGATGGCGCTGGTCGTGCTCCAGATGGCGCGCGTGCCGGCGCTGGAGCGGCGGGTCGGCTCTGACCGGGTGGCCCGCTGGCACGCGATGAGCGGCCGGTACACGCTCTGCCTGATCGTGGCGCACGTCTTCCTCACCATGTGGGGGTACGCGCGGCAGGCCGGCAAGTCGCTCGCCGACATCGTCCAGCAGACCATCGACTCCATCAACCAGCTGCCCGACGTGGGCAAGGCGGCCATCGGCACCGGTCTGTTCGTGCTCATCGGGCTGACGTCGATCGGCGTGTTTCGCCGCCGGCTGCCGTACGACACCTGGTACCACGTCCATCTGATGACGTACGCGGCGGTGTTCCTGACGTTCTGGCACCAGATCACCACCGGCAACGACTTCGCGGTGGAGCCCGCCGCCAAGACCTTCTGGTACGGCCTGTACGGCGTGGTCACCGCGCTGGTGGTCTGGTACCGGATCCTCACCCCCATCCGGCTGAACCTCCGTCACCGGATGCATGTCGAGGCGGTCATCGAGGAGACGCCCGGCATCGTGTCGGTGCTGATCGGCGGGCGGCGGCTGCACCGGATGGGCGCGGAGGCCGGCCAGTTCTTCCGCTGGCGGTTCCTGGCCCCGGGGATGCGCTTCAGCTCGCACCCGTACTCCCTGTCGGCCGCGCCCCGCCCGGACATGCTGCGGATCACGGTGAAGGCGATCGGCGACCACAGCGCCCGGCTGCGCGAGCTGACGCCCGGCACCCGGGTGTGGGCCGAGGGCCCGTACGGCGCGCTCACCGCGCAGCGCCGCAGCCGGGGCAAGGTGCTGCTGGTCGCGGGCGGGGTCGGCATCACCCCGATGCGCGCGCTGTTCGAGACGCTGCCCGGGGCGGCCGGGGACATCACCCTCCTCTACCGGGCCAACACCACGCAGGACCTGGCCCTGTGGGACGAGCTGGCGAAGATCGCCGACGAGCGGGGCGCCCGGCTGATGTACGCGGTGAACAGCCCCGACGGCGAGCGTCCGGACATCTCCGCGGAGAACCTCGAGCGGAAGATCCCGGACATCGACCGGCACGACGTCTTCATGTGCGGCCCCCCCGGGTTCGCGCAGTCGGTGTACGAGGCACTGCGCGGCGCGGGGGTTCCCGCCCGCCGCATCCATCACGAGTCGTTCGAGATGTGAGCGGGAGCAAGGGACAGATGAGGAAGAGCCACCCCATTCGGCGGGTCGTACTGGCCACCGCGGCGACCGTGTCCGGTGTCGTGCTGATGCTGTCGCTGAAGCCCGCGTCGGATCCGGCGGCCGCGTCGGCGGCGGGCGCCGCACCGCAGCAGACGGCGGCGGGACAGGAGTCGCCGCAGGGCGGCCAGCTGGGCGGCGCCCAGGCCTCCGCCGGCTCCGGCACGGTGACCGGCGACGCGACGCAGACCCAGTACGGGACGGTGCAGGTACGGATCTCCGTCAGCAAGGGGAAGATCACCCAGGCACATGCGGTCCAGGCGCCCAAGGGCGGACTCAGCGACCAGAAGACGGCCATGGCCGTCCCCAAGCTCAACCAGGAGGCCGTGGCGGCGCAGAGCGCGCGGATCGACTCGGTGTCCGGGGCGACGTACACGAGCGCCGGGTACAAGAAGTCGCTGCAGTCGGCGCTGGACAGGATGAAGTCCGCGTCCGCCGGATCGTCGTCGTCCTCCGGCTCCTCGGCGTCCTCGGGGGCCGCCCAGGCGCGTACGATCACCGGAAAGGTGGCGCAGACCCAGTACGGTCCGGTGCAGGTGCGCATCACCGTCAGCAACAGGAAGATCACCCAGGCACAGGCGGTCCAGGCGCCCAAGGGCGGACTCAGCGACCAGAAGACGGCCATGGCCGTCCCCAAGCTCAACCAGGAGGCCGTGGTGGCCGGCAACGCGAAGATCGACGCCGTCTCCGGCGCCACCTACACCAGCACCGGCTACCGGCAGTCGCTGCAGTCGGCCCTGGACCAGGCCGGTGGCTGACCCGGTGGCCGAGGCCGAGGCTCCCGCCGCGGTGCGTCACGCGGAGGAGGTCATGGGGACCGTCTTCTCCATCGACGTCCGCGGCGGGGAACCCCGTGCGGTACGGGCGGCGCTCGCCGAGGCCGTCGCCGGACTGCACCGGGTGGACGCGCTGTTCAGCACCTACCGCGAGGACAGCGAGGTGTCCCGGCTGGCCCGGGGAGAGCTGACCGTCGACCGGTGCGCTCCCGAGGTGGCCGAGATGCTCGACCTCGCGGCCGAGGCGGAGCGGGTGAGCGACGGCTGGTTCAGCACCCGGTACCAGGGCTCGCTCGATCCCACCGGCATCGTCAAGGGCTGGTCCGCCGAGCGGGCGGCCCGGCTGCTGGCGGCGGTGCCCGGGGTGTGCGGGGTCAGCGTGAACGGCGGCGGGGACGTGCAGCTGCTCGGCACCCCGGAGCCGCAGCGGCCGTGGCGCGTGGGCGTGTCCGACCCGCTGCGCCCCGGCGGGCTCGCGGCGGTGATCTCGACGGCGGGGGTGGCCGAGCTGTCCGTCGCCACGTCCGGCACGGCCGAGCGGGGTGCGCACATCGTGGATCCGCGCACGGGCCGGCCGGCCGTCACGGACCTGGTCTCGGTGACGGTGGTGGGACCCCGGCTGACCTGGGTGGACTGCTGGGCCACGGCCGCGTTCGCGATGGGCTCGCGGGCCGGGCTGGCGTGGCTGGAGTCGCTGCCCGGGGTGGAGGCCCTGCTGATCACGGCCGGGGACGAGGTGCGGTGCACCGGGGGTCTGGCCGCACGACTTGGATGAAAATTACATTTTCTTCGCGAAACAGGCATCCGAGACCCGTGCTGAGACGTATCTCCTGTGCAGCAAGTTTCGGGAGGAATGCTATGGCTATCTTCAGCAGTCTCATGCCCGCCATGCACCGGGACCACGGCCGCGGCGACGAGTCCTCGGGGCATGGACACGGCCACGACCACGGCGGTCGCGACCACGGTGACTTCGGCGGTCGCGACCACGGCGACTTCGGCGATCACGGCCACGGCGACCGCCACGGCGACCGCAACGGTGACCGCAACGGCCACGGCGGCTACTGATCGACCAGGCAGGCTGAGCGGACCGGAAACCGGAGGAACCGGTCCGCTCCGCCGATCCCCGAAGAACGCGGCCCATGGTGCATGTCCTGCGTCGTCTGCTGTCGGTGGGCGAGACCACCGACGCCGTCGTCGCGGCCGCTCCCGTGGTCCCGCCGCGCGAGGCGTTCCGGCGGTTCTGGCCCTACACCCGGGGCGGCCGCCGCTGGCTCGTCCCCCTCCTCTTCTTCAGCCTGGCCGGCCCGGCCGTCGACGCCGCCGAGCTGTGGCTGTTCAAGACCGTCGTCGACGACGTGCTCGTCCCCCGGGACGTGCGCCCCTTCCTGTGGATCGCACCGGCCTATCTGGGGCTCATCGTCTGCTCCGGCGCCCTGCGGTTCGCCGACGACGTGACCTCCACCTGGGTCGGCGAGCGCTTCCTGCTCTCCCTGCGCGCCGACGTCTTCCGGCACGTCCAGGGGCTGTCGCTCGGCTTCTTCGAGCGCCGGCGGCTCGGGGACGTGCTGTCCCGCGTCACGGGCGACGTCGACGCGGTGGAGACGTTCCTGCTCTCGGGCGTGGCCGACGCCCTGTACTACGTGATCAGCCTGGGCGTCTTCCTCAGCCTCCTC
The DNA here is from genome assembly GCF_053602155.1 of Streptomyces sp. NPDC004561. NCBI lineage: Bacteria > Bacillati > Actinomycetota > Actinomycetes > Kitasatosporales > Streptomycetaceae > Streptomyces > Streptomyces sp. NPDC004561. The sequence goes on along the minus strand of NZ_JBSGDB010000019.1, from coordinate 6,787 downwards.
TTCTACCTGAGCTGGGACCTGACCCTCCTCGCGCTGGTCATCGTGCCGCTGTTCTGGGGCGCCGCCCGGCACTTCTCGCGGCTGATCAAGGAGGCGTCGCGGGAACGCAGGCGGCGCAGCGGCTCGCTCAGCGCGATCACCGAGGAGGTCCTGGGCAACGTCGCGCTGGTGCAGGCGTACAACCGGCAGGGCTGGGAGGAGCGCCGGTTCGAGCGGGAGAGCCTCGGCAGGTTCCGGGCGGTGATGGCCTCGGCGCGGATCAGGGCCGTCTACAGCCCGCTCGTCGAGTTCATCGAGGTGGCCGGCGGCATCGCGGTGCTGTGCCTGGGCACCTGGAAGCTGAGCCAGGGGCAGCTCACCCTGGGCGGGATGCTGGTCTTCCTGGCCCTGATCGGCAAGCTCTACGGGCCGGTGCACGGGCTGTCCAGGCTCGGCACCACCCTGTACGCGGCCTCCGCCTCGGCCGAGCGGATCATCGAGCTGCTGGACCAGCGGCCGCAGGTCACCGAGGCCCCGGGCGCCCGCCGGATCGGGCGGGCGCGCGGGGCGGTGGAGTTCGACGGCGTCTGGTTCCGCTACCCCGACACCTCCTCCTGGGCCCTGTCGGACGTGTCGTTCCGGGTGGCGCCCGGGGAGACGCTGGCGCTGGTCGGGGCGAGCGGGGCCGGCAAGTCGACGGTCGCCAAGCTCCAGTTGCGCTTCTACGACCCCGAGCGGGGAGCGGTCCTGCTCGACGGCACCGATCTGCGGGACCTGCGCCTGTCCGACGTACGGGAGAGCGTCGCGGTGGTGCTCCAGGAGACCCTCGTCTTCCACGGCACCGTGCGGGAGAACATCGCCTACGGCCGGCCGGAGGCGCCGGACGCGGACATCGTCGCGGCGGCGCGTGCCGCGGACGCCCACGAGTTCATCGAGCGGCTCCCGGACGGTTACGACACGCTGGTCGGCCAGCGCGGCCGGACCCTGTCCGGCGGGCAGTGCCAGCGCCTGGCGATCGCCCGCGCGATGATCAGGGACGCGCCCGTGCTGCTGCTGGACGAGCCGACCACCGGGCTCGACGTCCGGTCGGGCCGGCGGATCATGGACCCGCTGCGCCGGCTCATGGCCGGGCGGACCACCGTCGTCATCTCCCACAATCTGCTGACGGTCCGCGACGCCACCCGCATCGTGGTGCTCGACCGCGGCCGGGTCGTGGAGGACGGCGCGCACGGCGAACTGCTGGGGCGCGACGGGGCGTACGCGCGGCTGCACCGGCTCAGCGCGGGCGCGGTGCTGTCATGAGCGGCGCGGAGCCCCTGGCACCGGGCGCGAGACCCGCGCCGGGATACGAGATCCTGGCGCATCTGACGCGCACCGGCTGGCTGGACATCCACGACGCCTGGAGCGAGGAACGGGACTGCCGCTGTGTGGTCAAGGTGGTGCGCCCGGACCGCAGGGGCGAGGAGCGGCTGGGCCGGCGGCTGCTGCGCGAGGGGCGGTGGCTGCGGGAGTTCGCCCATCCGCACCTGGTCCGCGGCTACGAGGCGTTCGAGTCGCCCGAGCCGCTGGTCGTCCTGGAGACGCTGACCGGTGAGACCCTGTCCCACCTCGTGCACCGGTTGCGCCGGCGGCCGGCCGCGGCCGATGTGGCGCTGCTCGGGGTTCAGTTGTGTTCGGCGGTCCACTACCTCCACGGCCGGGGCGTGCTCCACCTGGATCTCAAGCCGTCCAACGTGGTGGTGGACCGCGGCCACGCCAAGGTGCTGGACCTGAGTGTCGCCAGGCCTCCGGGACCCGCGCCCGCGGGCCTCGGCACATACGGCTACCTCTCGCCGGAGCAGGCCCGGGGCGGACCGCTCACGGCCGCCGCCGACGTGTGGGGCATCGGTGTCACGCTGTTCGAAGTGGCCTGCGGTGAGCCGCCGTTCGGCCGCCCGAGGACGGCGTCGGAGGCGAACGTCCGCATGAGCGGGGACGGCGTGCACGACCGGTATCCGCAGTTGGAGGCCGCCGCCCCGCCGGTGGCGTCCCGGCGGCGCCTGCCGCCCGCTCTCGCCGCCGCGGTCGACTCCTGTCTGCGGGCCGACCCGTCGTCCCGGCCCACGGTCGCCGCACTGGCCGCCGCCCTCAGGAGGACACTGCCCGGCTGACGCCGGCCGCCGAGAGGTCTCACACCTCCCGGATCAGCAGGTGCGCCTGCCGGGTCAGCACCCGGGCCGTCTGCAGATGGGCCCTGGCCAGGACGGTGCCGTCGGCAGAGGTCAGACGGGCGCCGGAGACCCCGGTCGCGTCGAGGGCGGTGGTGGCACCCCAGTGGCCGCGTCCGTTGCGCACGGCGAAGTCGCCGACGCGGACGCTCGTACCGTCCCGGCGATCGAGAAGGCAGGTGACCGTGCCGCTGTACGCGGAGCCGTGCCGGCTCGCGTCGACGGTCACGAAGATCCAGCCGGGGCTGCCGGGGTGGGCGTAGACCTCGCCGACGGCCCGCCCGCCGAGCGCTGTCGAGGTCATGTCCCCGACCAGCATGGGCTCGGACTCCACGGCGGCCGGGGCCGAGGCGGTGACCGACTCGACGGCGTTGCCGATCCCCCAGCCGGCGAACCCCGCCGCGACCGCGAGGGCGGCCGCCACCGACGCGAGGCGCACCCTGGCCCGGCGCGCACGGCCGCGCAGCCCCAGGAGCGCCGGACCCCGGCCGTACGCGGACCTGCGTCCCTCCGGCGCCGTCGCCTGCTGGGTCAGGCTGCGCGCCACCCGGGTCTCGAACCCGAGCGGCGGCTCAGCCTCCGGCAGCAGGCCGATCAACCGGTCGCCGACCAGGGTCAGCTGCCGAACGGACTCCCGGCAGTCCGCGCACCCGTCCAGGTGGGCGACGGCGTCCGCCCGCTCGCGGCCGGGCAGCACGCCCAGCGCCAGCTCGGCGCCGATCTCCCTCAGCTTCTCGCAGTTCGCGTCACTGGACATGGTCGCCTCGGTTCGGAGCCGCCAGTGTGGTGCGCAGTTTCGTCATGGCCGCCCTGATCCGTGTCTTGGCGGTGCCGAGCGGGATCTGCTCCATGTCGGCCACCTGCTGGGCCGTCATTCCGTAGATGCCCGCCATCATGAGGGCCCGGGCCTGTTCCCGTGGCAGCCGTGCCACGGCGGCCCGGAGCTGTGCGGAGGCCTCGTCGGCCAGCGCCCACTGCTCGGGGGTCTCGGTGACGACACCGATGAGGCCATCGAGATCCTCGGGCGCCACGGGCTCCGTACGCCGTGCACGCACGGCGTCGATGGCGAGGTTGTGCGCGATCGTGGTCAGCCAGGTGGTGACCGAGCCACGCCGCGAGTCGTATATCTGCGCATGCCGCCAGGCGCGTTCGAACGTCTGCTGGGCGACGTCCTCGGCGAGCTGCCGGTCCCCGGTGACGGCCATCGCGACGCCGAAGACCCGATGCTGGAACCTCCGCACGAAGACGACGGCCAGTTCCGGATCTCCGGTGGCCAGTCCGGACAGCAGAGCCTCGTCCGGGAGCCGGCCCACTGGGGAACGCAGACCCGACACACTTCTGTATACGGCCGACGGCCGCCAGGAGATTGCCCGCCCCTCGCGGAAGATCACATTCCCATTCTCCGCCGCCGGGCCGGGCCTCGCATGCCGGTCAGTGCCCGTTCTGCGCGAGCCGCAGCAGATGGTCCGCCAGCGCCTGTCCCCCGCTCGGATCCCGGCTGATCAGCAGCAGCGTGTCGTCGCCGGCGATGGTCCCGAGGATGTCGTGCAGTTCTGCCTGGTCGATGGCCGAGGCGAGGAACTGGGCGGCCCCGGGCGGGGTGCGCAGCACGACCAGGTTGGCCGAGGCCTCCGCGGAGATCAGCAGCTCCTGGGACAGGCGCCGCATCCGCTCCTCCTTGGCCGACTCCCCCAGCGGGGCACGGGGCGTGCGGAAGCCGCCCTCGCTCGGCACCGCGTAGATCAGGTCGCCGTCGTTGTTGCGGATCTTCACGGCGTTCAGCTCGTCGAGGTCCCGGGAGAGCGTCGCCTGGGTGACGCTCAGCCCGTCGTCGGCGAGCAGCTTCGCCAGCTGGCTCTGCGAGCGCACCGGCTCCCGGTTGAGGATGTCCACGATCCGGCGGTGCCGTGCGGTGCGGGTCTGCGGTACGGCGGGCCCGGCACCGTTCAGCTGGTCTTGTTCCTGCGCCTGGCTCATCGTCGTCTCATTCTCCGGATCGTCCGTCCCCGCTGGCGTCGAGGATGCCCGGCAGCGCCTCGAGGAAGGCACCCGCCTCGGCGTCCCGCAGGTTCAGCGGCGGCATGAGCCGTACGACGTCGGGGGCGGGCGCGTTCACCAGGAACCCGGCCTCCTGGGCCGCCTGCTGCGCCTGCGGCGCGCACGGCCCGGTGAGCACGATACCGAGGAGCAGGCCCGCGCCCCGGACATGGTCGACCAGCGGGTGGTTCAGTGCCTCGATCCCGGCGCGCAGCTTCTCGCCCTGGCGCTTGACGTTCTCCAGCAGGCCCTCGCCGGCGATGGTGTCGAGCACGGCGAGGCCGGCGGCGCAGGCGACCGGGTTGCCGCCGAAGGTCGTGCCGTGCTGGCCCGGCCGGAGCAGGTCGGCGGCGCGGCCGAAGGCCACGGTGGCGCCGAGCGGCAGACCGCCGCCGAGCTGCTTGGCGAGGGTGACGACGTCGGGCAGCACGCCCTCGTGGGCCTGGTACTCGAACCAGGTCCCGGTGCGGCCGATGCCGGTCTGCACCTCGTCGAGGACCAGCAGGGCGCCGGTGGCGGCGGTGATGGCGCGGGCGGCCTTGAGGTAGCCAGCCGGGGGCACCACGACCCCGTTCTCGCCCTGGATCGGCTCGATGACGACCAGCGCCGTCTCCTCGGTGACCGCCGCGGCCAGCGCCTGGGCGTCACCGTAGGGCACGTGGGTGACGTCGCCGGGCAGCGGCCGGAACGGTTCCTGCTTGGCGGGCTGCCCGGTGAGCGCGAGGGCGCCCATCGTCCGGCCGTGGAAGCCGCCGTCGGTGGCGACCATGTGCGTCCGGCCGGTCAGCCGGCCGATCTTGAAGGCGGCCTCGTTGGCCTCGGCGCCGGAGTTGCAGAAGAACACCCTGCCCTCGCGGCCGAAGAGCTGGAGCAGCCGCTCGGCGAGGGCGATGGTCGGCTCGGCCATGAAGAGGTTGGAGACATGGCCGAGGGAGCCGATCTGCCGGGTGACGGCCTCCACGATCGCCGGGTGGGCGTGGCCGAGGGCGTTGGTGGCGATGCCGCCCACGAAGTCGAGGTAGGAGCGGCCCTCGGCGTCCCAGAGCGTCATGCCCTCACCGCGCACCAGCGGCAGCCGCGGGGTGCCGTAGTTGTTCATGAGCGCGCCCTGCCACCGCGCGGTCAGTTCCTCGTTGCTCATGCCGCCCCCTGTCCGTCCGGCTTCTCGTCGGGCACGACCATCGTGCCGATGCCCTCGTCGGTGAAGATCTCCAGCAGGATGGAGTGCTGGACCCGGCCGTCGATGACACGCGCGGTGTGCACTCCGTTGCGCACGGCGTGCAGACAGCCCTCCATCTTCGGCACCATCCCGGAGCTGAGCTCCGGCAGCAGCTTCTCCAGCTGGGAAGCGGTGAGCCGGCTGATCACCTCGTCGGAGTTCGGCCAGTCCTCATAGAGGCCCTCGACGTCGGTGAGGACCATGAGGGTCTCGGCCCCCAGTGCCGCAGCGAGTGCCGCAGCCGCCGTATCAGCATTGACGTTGTAGACATGTCCGTCGTCCTGACTACGGGCGATGGAGGAGACGACCGGGATGCGGCCGTCGGCGAGCAGGGCCTCGATCGCGCCCGTGTCGATCGCGGTGATCTCGCCGACCCGCCCGATGTCGACCCGTTCGCCGTCGATCTCGGGCTGGTGCTTGGTGGCGGTGATGGTGTGCGCGTCCTCGCCGGTGAGGCCGACCGCGAGCGGGCCGTGCTGGTTGAGCAGGCCGACCAGCTCGCGCTGGACCTGCCCGGCCAGCACCATCCGTACGACGTCCATGGCGTCCTCGGTGGTGACGCGCAGGCCCGCCTTGAACTCGCTGACGATGCCGTGCCGGTCGAGGGCGGCGCTGATCTGCGGGCCGCCGCCGTGCACGACGACCGGCTTGAGTCCGGCGTGCCGCAGGAAGACGACGTCCTGGGCGAAGGCCGCCTTCAGGTCCTCGTCCACCATGGCGTTGCCGCCGAACTTGATGACGACGACCTTGCCGTGGTGCCGGGTCAGCCAGGGCAGCGCCTCGATGAGGATCTGCGCCTTGGGCAGGGCGGTGTGCTTACGAGTCGTTCCTGTGCTCATGAGGAGTAGGCGCTGTTCTCGTGGACGTAGTCGGCGGTCAGGTCGTTGGTCCAGATCGTCGCGGTCTCGGAGCCGGCGGCGAGATCGGCGACGATGTGCACCTCGCGGTAGCGCATGTCGACCAGCTCGCGGTCCTCGCCGACACCGCCGTTCTTGCACACCCAGACACCGTTGATGGCGACGTTGAGCTGGTCCGGCTCGAAGGCGGCCCGCGTGGTGCCGATCGCGGACAGGACCCGCCCCCAGTTGGGGTCCTCGCCGTGGATCGCGCACTTGAGGAGGTTGTTGCGGGCGATGGAGCGGCCCACCTCGACGGCGTCCTCCTCGGTCGCCGCGTTGACCACCTCGACCTTGATGTCCTTGCTGGCGCCCTCGGCGTCCCGGATGAGCTGCTGCCCGAGGTCGTCGCAGACGGCGCGCACGGCCCCGGCGAACTCCTCGTACCGCGGGGGCGCCACCCAGCGCGACGCCATCATCTCCGGTGCGCTGATCCTGCTCGTGCTCGG
>NZ_JBSGDB010000018.1:23994-41971 GCF_053602155.1 Streptomyces sp. NPDC004561 | reverse complement strand
GTTCTCACCCCCCCCACCGCCCGCCGCGCGGGGGGGGGGGGGGGGCCCGGGGGGGCCCGGCCCCCCCCCCCCCCAGACGGGCCCTCCAGCCGGCCGAGCGGGGCCGAGGGCTCCCCCACCGCCCCGCCCCTCTCAGCCCGCCTCCGCCACCCCCGTCCCGTAGAGCACCCTCGTCACCGACTCGTAGGTGACCCCCTCGTCCGCCAGTACCTCCGCCGCCACGCCCTGCACGGCGGTGAGCGCCAGCAACAGGTGCTCGTCACCGATGTGCCGGTCACGGCGGGCGAGTGCGACCCGCAGGGCCTTCTCCAGCACGCCCTTCGCCTCCCGGCCGAAGGCCGTCCGGCGCCCCGGCCGCGACCCGGCGTCCCGGTCGCCGGACATCGCCCCGACGCCGTGCGCCTCCTCGACCCGGGCCACGATCTCCGACACGTCGATGCCCAGCCCGGCCAGCGCGTCCGCGTCGGCCCGGGTCAGTCCGGCCCGCCGCCGCGCCTCCTCCAGGGCCTGTCGTACCGGCTCCCGGCGTTCCGCGAGGCCGAGGGCGGCCAGCGCGAAGGAGGCGCGACCGCCCTCCCGGTCGAGAAGGGCGAGCAGCAGATGCTCGGGGCCGACGGACCGCACCCCCGTGCGGTCGCAGTCCGCGACCGCCCCCTTCACGACCTCGCGGGCGTCCTTGGTGAAGCGTTCGAACATCACTGCCTCCCGTACTTCTTGTGCACGGCCTGCCTGCTGACGCCGAGCTCCGCGGCGATCTCCTGCCACGACCAGCCCTGATTGCGCGCACTGCGCACCTGCACCGCCTCCAGCTGCTCCAGCAGCCTGCGCAGTGCGGCCACGGCCCGCAGTCCGACCCGCGGATCACGGTCGCCGGCACGCTCGGCGAGATCGGTTGCCTCGGTCATGATGTCAACTTACATTGACATCCCGCCCATGTCAACCGAGGTTGACATGCGGGGCCGAAAAAGGCGGGTCCGGCACCCCGGACCCGCCGCACGCTCCCCGGCCGAGGGGACGTCAGGAATTGGTGAGCACGATCTTGCCGAACTGCTCCCCGGACTCCAGCCGTTCGAAGCCCTCCCGGGCCCGGTCCATCGGCAGCACCTCGTCGATGACGGGCCGTACACCGGTCGCGGCGCAGAAGGAGAGCAGATCCTCCAGCTCGTCCTTGGTGCCCATGGTGGAGCCGACCACCTTCAGTTCCAGGAAGAAGATCCGCGTCAGCTCGGCGTGCGAGGGCCGGTCCCCGCTGGTGGCACCGGAGATGACGAGCGTCCCGCCGGGCCGCAGGGACTTCACCGAGTGGGACCAGGTGGCGGCGCCCACGGTCTCGATGACGGCGTCCACCCGCTGCGGCAGCCGCGCCCCCGACTCCACGGCCTCCACCGCCCCGAGCTCCATGGCCCGCTTCCGCTTCGACTCGTCCCGGCTGGTGGCGAAGACCCGCAGACCGGCCGCCTTGCCCAGCACGATCGCGGCCGTGGCGACACCGCCGCCCGCGCCCTGCACGAGGACCGAGTCACCGGGCCGCACCCCGGCGTTGGTGAACAGCATCCGGTACGCCGTCAGCCAGGCGGTCGGCAGACAGGCGGCCTCGGCGAAGGACAGCTCCTTCGGCTTGGGCAGCACGTTGAAGGTCGGCACGGCGACCTGCTCGGCGAAGGTGCCCTGGTAGCGCTCGGTGAGGATGGAGCGCGGCTCGTCCGGGCCGACGCCGTGGCCGGTCTGGCCGATGACGGAGTGCAGGACGACCTCGTTGCCGTCCTCGTCGACCCCGGCGGCGTCGCAGCCGAGGATCATCGGCAGCCGGTCCTCCGTGAGGCCGACACCGCGCAGGGACCAGAGGTCGTGGTGGTTGAGGGAAGCGGCGCGCACATCGATGGTGCTCCAGCCGGGACGGGCCTCGGGAGCCGGACGCTCCCCCAACTCGAGGCCGCTGAGCGGCTGGTCGCGGTCGATTCGGGCGGCGTAGGCAGCGAACATGGGGTCGACGATAGGTGCGCCGTGCAGCCGACGGAACCAGGCGGCTCTGTGACACATGCCCTCTTGCACAAGGGCACCCGCACGGCGCAGACGATCATCGCCGTCCCGGCGCACCGTGTCGGCGCCCGAGCCGGGCGGCGGCCGGGAAGGGAAAGGGGCCCCGTCCGGGCGGCGGGCCGAAAGGGAAAGGGGCCCCGTCCGGGCGGACGGGGCCCCTTCTCGCACGACGTCAGCGACGGGCGACGCCCTCCGCACGGGCGGCGGCCGCGACGGCCGCCGTGACCGCCGGCGCGACCCGCTCGTCGAACGGCGAGGGGATCACGTAGTCGGCGGCGAGGTCGTCACCGACCACCGCGGCCAGCGCCTCCGCCGCGGCGATCTTCATGCCCTCGGTGATCCGCGTGGCCCGCACCTGCAGCGCGCCCGCGAAGATCCCGGGGAAGGCCAGCACGTTGTTGATCTGGTTCGGGAAGTCCGAGCGCCCGGTGGCGACGACGGCCGCGTACTTGTGCGCGACGTCGGGGTGCACCTCGGGGTTCGGGTTGGCCATCGCGAACACGAAGGCCCCCTTGGCCATGGAGGCCACGGCCTCCTCGGCGACCGTGCCGCCGGAGACGCCGATGAAGACGTCCGCGCCCGCGAGGGCGTCCTCCAGCGAGCCGGTGACGCCGGCCTTGTTCGTGAAGCCGGCCAGCTCGCGCTTGACCGGGGTCAGGTCCTGCCGGTCGGCCGAGACGACACCCTTGCGGTCCGCCACGGCCACATCGCCGATGCCGGCCTCGACCAGCATCTTGGCGATGGCGACACCGGCCGCGCCGGCGCCGGAGATGACCGCGCGCAGCTGCCCGATCTCCCGCCCGCTGAGGCGCGCCGCGTTGCGCAGCGCCGCGAGCGTCACGACGGCCGTGCCGTGCTGGTCGTCGTGGAAGACCGGGATGTCGAGGCGCTCCTGGAGACGGCGCTCGATCTCGAAGCACCGGGGCGCCGAAATGTCCTCCAGGTTCACTCCGCCGAACGAGGGAGCGAGCCGGACGACGGTCTCGACGATGTCGTCCACGTCGGTGCAGTCGAGCGCGATCGGCACCGCGTCGACTCCGCCGAACTGCTTGAACAGGATCGCCTTGCCCTCCATCACGGGGAGGGAGGCCTGGGGACCGATGTCCCCGAGTCCGAGCACCGCGGTGCCGTCGGTCACGACGGCGACCACCGAGGACTTCCATGTGTAGTCGTTGACCAGCTCCGGCTGCTCCGCGATCGCGGAGCACACGCGCGCGACGCCGGGCGTGTACGCGAGGGAAAGGTCGTCCTTGTCGCGGATCGGCACGGTGGCCTGCACGGCCATCTTGCCGCCGCGGTGCAGCGCGAACGCCGGATCGAAGGAATCGAGGGGCTCGGCCCCGCCGTCCTGATCCGTATTGCTGTCGCTGCGAGGATTGACGATCTCCGCTGCCACTTTGTTTTACCCCTTAGGTATGCATGGTTTGAGGGTCGACCACTCCTGGTGAGGGGTGGGCGGGCACCGCGTACGGCCCGATTGCGGATACGTACGAGCAATACGCGACGGGCGCGCCGCACACGCGCCCTGAGCCCCGGATGAGGGGTGTAAAGAACCTTCTTACCGGACGGACGGTGCCTGCGACGAGTCCATTAGGTGCAAGGTCACATCTCGGAACCAGAAAGCCACACGGAGGTGACGCGCCGCTGACGGGTGGGCCGCCCCCTCCATGACGGTCTACCGGGGACCTGCGGAGGAAGGCTCGACACGGACTCGAACGATGCGAAAGCCCTGAGTGCGGCAGTCCGCATCCTGAGATGTGCCGGAGATTTTCCGGCCGGAGGGCGACGTTCCCGCAGATGGTCCGGTGCACAGGACCCAGGGATGGACCGGCCTGACGGGGTTCGGGGGTCACCCGTTATGCGATTTTGACATCACGGCGCCCCTGAATGGCGTAGTCCGAATGGCAAGATGCGGTAAACCCAGGGGGTCGCAACACCCGATGGTGTGTGTTCACGTCGACCCGTCGGCAACCTCTTCCCATACGCCGGAGGAACCCACGATGACCGCAAGCTCCAGCCGTCGTACGACCGCCGCACGCTCCCCTCTGGCTGCGGTCGCTGCCGTCGCGGTCGCAGGCTCCCTGCTGCTCACCGGCTGCGGTGACCAGACGAAGGGCAAGAGCGGCAACTCCGGCAGCTCCTCGACGAGCAGCGCCCCGCTGGCCGACAAGCTCCCCAAGGAGATCCGGAGCAAGGGCAAGATCGAGGTCGGCTCGGACATCGCGTACGCCCCGGTGGAGTTCAAGGACTCCTCGGGCAACGTCGTCGGTCTGGACCCGGACCTCGCCGCCGCCATGGGCAAGCAGCTCGGCGTGAAGCTGGACTTCCAGAACGGCACCTTCGACGCCCTGCTCACCGGTCTGCGCTCGGGCCGCTACGACATAGCCATGTCCGCGATGACGGACAACAAGAACCGCCAGCAGGGCATCGACCCGGACACGGGCAAGAAGGTCGGCGAGGGCGTCGACTTCGTCGACTACCTGACCGCCGGTGTCTCGATCTACGCCCGCAAGGGCGACACCAAGGGCATCACCGGCTGGACCGACCTGTGCGGCAAGAAGATCGCCGTCGAGCGCGGCACGGTGTCGGAGGACCTGGCCAAGCAGGAGGCCAAGAAGTGTCCGACCGGCAAGAAGCTCGCCATCGAGGCGTTCGACGACGACCAGCAGTCCCAGACCCGGCTGCGCTCGGGCGGTGTGGACGCGGCCTCCTCCGACTTCCCGGTGGCCGCGTACGCGGTGAAGACCTCCGGCGGCGGCAAGGACTTCCAGATCGTCGGCGACCAGGTCGAGGCGGCGCCGTACGGCATCGCCGTCGCCAAGAACGACACCCAGCTGCGCGACGCGCTGCAGGCCGCGATGAACGCGATCGTCAAGAGCGGCGAGTACCAGAAGATCCTCGAGAAGTGGGGCGCCCAGGACGGCGCCGTCAAGGAGTCCGCGATCAACGGCGGCAACTGACCCGCGGCAGACGAAGCGGCCACCGAGAGGCAACACCCGTGACTGACATCGAGAAGACGGCCGGGGAGCGGGACACTCCCCCGGCCGGCCCGGAAGCCATCAGGGCCATCCCGGTCCGGCACTACGGACGCTATGTGTCCGCCGTCGTCGCCATCGCGATCCTCGTCGCGATCGTCTACGCGTTCGGCCAGGGCAAGATCAACTGGCACGCGGTACCGGAGTACTTCTTCGACCACCGGATCATGACCGGTGTCGGCAAGACCCTGCTGCTGACGGTCCTGTCGATGGTGATCGGCATCGTCGGCGGCATCGTCCTGGCGATCATGCGGCTGTCGAAGAACCCGGTGACCTCGTCGATCGCCTGGTTCTACATCTGGTTCTTCCGCGGCACGCCGGTCCTGGTCCAGCTGTTCCTGTGGTTCAACCTGGGCCTGGTCTTCGAGTACATCAACCTGATGCCGTTCTACAAGGACTACTGGTCGAACTTCATGACGCCGCTGCTGACGGCGCTGCTCGGCCTGGGCCTGAACGAGGCGGCGTACATGGCGGAGATCTGCCGGGCCGGCCTGCTCGCGGTGGACGAGGGCCAGACCGAGGCGGCCCAGGCGCTGGGCATGAGCCACGGCAAGACCCTGCGCCGGGTGATCATCCCGCAGGCGATGCGCGTGATCGTGCCGCCGACGGGCAACGAAGTGATCAACATGCTGAAGACGACCTCGCTCGTGGCGGCCGTCCAGTATCCCGAGCTGTTCCGCTACGCCCAGGACATCGGCCAGAACTCCGGCGCCCCGGTGGAGATGTACTTCCTCGCCGCGGCCTGGTACCTGATCATGACCTCGGTGCTGAGCGTGGGCCAGTACTACATCGAGCGGTACTACGCCCGCGGCTCCAGCCGCAGCCTCCCGCCGACCCCGTGGCAGAAGGTCAGGGCGCACCTGACGACCTTCTCGAGCAGGAAGGTGGTCACGGCATGACCGACGAGCCGATCAAGACGCAGGACACCTCGCCGGCCGGGACCGTCCCGATGGTCAGGGCGGAGGGCGTGCACAAGTCCTTCGGCCATGTCGAGGTGCTCAAGGGCATCGACCTGGAGGTGCGGCCGGGCGAGGTGTTCTGCCTCATCGGCCCCTCCGGCTCCGGCAAGTCGACCTTCCTGCGCTGCATCAACCACCTGGAGAAGATCAACGCCGGGCGGCTGTACGTCGACGGCGAGCTGGTCGGCTACCGCCAGCAGGGCGAGAAGCTGTACGAGCTGCGCGACCGCGAGGTCGCCATGAAGCGCCGGGACATCGGCATGGTCTTCCAGCGCTTCAACCTGTTCCCGCACATGACGGCGCTGGAGAACGTCATGGAGGCGCCGGTCCAGGTCAAGGGCCTGAACAAGGCCGGGGCCCGGGAGCGGGCGATGCAGCTGCTGGAGCGCGTGGGGCTGGCCGACCGGGCCGGGCACTACCCCTCGCAGCTCTCCGGCGGCCAGCAGCAGCGGGTGGCGATCGCCCGGGCCCTGGCGATGGACCCGAAGCTGATGCTGTTCGACGAGCCGACCTCGGCCCTGGACCCGGAGCTGGTCGGCGACGTCCTGGACGTCATGCGCGACCTCGCCGAGTCCGGCATGACCATGGTCGTCGTCACCCACGAGATGGGCTTCGCCCGCGAGGTGGGCGACAGCCTGGTGTTCATGGACGAGGGCGTGGTGGTCGAATCCGGCCATCCGCGGGAGGTGCTGACCAACCCGCGGCACGAGCGCACCCAGTCGTTCCTGTCGAAGGTGCTGTAGGCACGCGGCCACGCGGAGAGGGGCGGTACGGCATTCCCGTACCGCCCCTTTTCCCTGTCCGCCCGCTACTTGAGGGCGAGGAGCAGGGTGTCCGAGGGCGAGCACCACACCGGTCGGGCCTCGCCGAAGCCCTTCTCGCGCAGCACGCGCGCGTGCCAGGCGGCGGACGGCATCTCCCCGTCGGCGTGCTCGCCGTAGATCTCGAAGCGGCGGGCGGTCGGTTCGGCGAGGACCGGGTCCTGCGCGGCGACCTGCCACCACTCGGCCCAGTCCAGGGCGCCGTCCCGCTTGGCCTGATCCATACGGGCGTGCCGCAGGGCGCGCTCGGCCGCGTTGATACGCGGCGTGCTCTCCTCGATCATGTGGTCCGCGTTCATGAACACACCGCCGTCGCGGACCAGTTCCGCGACCCGACCGTAGAGGGCCGCGAGGGGTTCGCTGTGCAGCCAGTGCAGGGCCGTCGCGGTGAGGACGGCGTCGTAGGAGTCGTACGGCAGCTCCGCCGGCCAGTCGGGGTCCTTGAGGTCGGCGGTCACGAAGGAGACTCGGCCGTCGCCCTCGAAGGTGCCGCGCGCGATGGCGAGCAGGGCCGGGTCGAGGTCGACGCCGGTGCTGGTGGCCTCCGGGAACCGGGCGAGCAGCCGGGCGGTGATGCTGCCGGTGCCGCAGGCGAGGTCGAGCACCCGCGGGGCGGTGCCGACGAGCGCCTCGACCATGTCGAGCATGATCCGGAAGCGTTCCTCGCGGTCCGGCATGTACCACTCCTGCTGCCGGTCCCAGCTGTCCTGCCAGGCCGCCCAGTCGGTTCCGGCACTCGTGGTCATGGAAACCGCCTCTCCCCTAGGTTGCGTAATACCCTGGAAGCACGACCGGCTGTTACCCGACCGCAGACATGACGATAGAGCGCCTCCGTAAGGACTACAAGTGGAACTGGCCTATTACTCGGATTACGCCGTACGGCTCGTCAACAGCGAGGAACCGGCCCGGGGCAAGGACTCCCTGACCTCTGTCGAGGCCGTCCGCGACCTCTTCGGCGCCAACGCGTCGGCGGCCCGCCGCGCCACCGACGCCGACGTCACCCGCTTCCGTTCGGTCCGGGCCCGGCTGCGCGCGGTCTTCGAGGCGGCCGACGGGGGCGACGAGACCCTCGCGGTGGACCTGCTGAACTCACTGCTGCTGGAGTTCCCGGTGAGTCCGCAGATCTCCGGCCACGACCACCGCGACGAGGACGACCGCCCCCTGTGGCACATGCACCTGGCCGACCACCCGTCCAACGCCACCGCCGGCTACGCGGCGATCGCCGCGATGGGCCTCGCCTTCCATCTGACCGAGTACGGCGTGGACCGCCTCGGCCTGTGCCAGGCGGCGCCCTGCCGCAACGCCTACCTGGACACCTCCACCAACCGCTCCCGGCGCTACTGCTCCGACCGGTGCGCGACCCGCGCGAACGTGGCCGCCTACCGGGCCCGCAAGCGCCTGGAGGCCGACCGGTCGCTCAGCAGCGGCCTCGCGGCCGAGAACGCCCAGCGCGCCAGCGCCAGCGGCGAGCGCTGACCGGCGCGCGGCGGCCGGTAGCGGAACCACGCCCGGCCCAGGATCAGCTCCTCCGGGACGACCCCGTAGTCGGTGCTGTCCCCGCCCGCGTACGGGTTGTCCCCGAGCACCCACCAGCCGCCCTCGCGCCGCTCCACGGCACGCTTGACGACCAGCAGGTCCTGCTGGAACGGATGACGCAGGACCACGACGTCACCGGGCCTGACCGGCCCCCCGTAACGCACCAGCAGCTGGTCACCGTGCTGGAGGGTGGGCACCATGGACGGCCCCGTGACCTCGGCCAGCCCGAACGGCGCGGCGGCCCTCCCCCGCTCGGTCTCCTGCGACAGCTCCGGCATCCCGGCACCTCCCCGGTCCGTTCCTCCACCAGTCTCAGTCTCACCCTGGACTTTTGTCCTAAGCCCTAGGGGGCACTCACGAAAACAGGTCCCTCAGGGAGTAATGTCGCACCTGAGAAGACGATCACGAGGAAGGAATGCTCCATGCTTTCCCGCCTGTTTGCCCCCAAGGTCAAGGTCAGCGCCCACTGCGACCTGCCCTGCGGCGTGTACGACCCGGCCCAGGCCCGCATCGAGGCGGAGTCGGTGAAGGCCGTCCAGGAAAAGATGGCCGGTAACGACGACCCCCACTTCCAGACGCGTGCCACCGTCATCAAGGAGCAGCGCGCGGAGCTCGCGAAGCACCACGTCTCCGTCCTCTGGAGCGACTACTTCAAGGCCCCGCACTTCGAGAAGTACCCGGAGCTGCACCAGCTGGTCAACGACACCCTGAAGGCCCTCTCGGCCGCCAAGGCGTCCACCGACCCGGCGACGGGCCAGAAGGCCCTCGACTACATCGCCCAGATCGACAAGATCTTCTGGGAGACCAAGAAGGCCTGATCTTGGATCATGCCGTCTGACCTGCGATTTCTTTGGTTGCAGTGTCTCCCTGTCCGCACCCGGTCCGCAGGCCGCCGAGCACGGCGTCCATGAGGGTCCGGGTGCGGTCTTCTTCACCCGGCCAGAGGTGCGCGTAGATCCGCAGTGTGATGACGGCGGACGCGTGGCCGAGGACTAGCTGAACCTGCTTGACGCTCGCTCCGCCGGCGATGAGGGCGGAGGCGTAGAAGTGGCGCAGGTCGTGGGTCACCATGTGCGGCAGTTCGACGGGCTTGCGGCCCTCACGCTCAGCCGCCTCGTCCTCCGCAGCCTGGAGCGTCCTGCGGGCGCGGTTCCACTCCGTCTTCCAGCGACGGTGGTTCAGAGGCTCGTCCTCCTCCATACCAGGAGAGCGACCACGAGCAGCAGGCCGCATCAGCTGGGTAAGCCATCCCCCACCTACAGGCCGGTTGCCAAGAGGCGCGCCGGTCCTGGCGGATCTCACCCGACGAGCCCCGCGCCCCACCACCAGCCGCTTCGAGCAGGATCTGCGCGCATCCCTTCCCGACCACGCCGACCGAGTCCTCGCCGATCCCGCCTCAGGCGGTGTTGACGTCCTGCTCTGTGATCACTTCAGGGTACTTCGGCTCCAGGAGGAGGAGCGGATTCGCCGGCTCGCACGACGGACAAGCGGCCGACCCATCCCATGACCTCAGCCAGGTGCTCGGCCAACAACCCGATGTGGGGATCAGGCTGGACCAGGAGAGTCGCCATGCCACGCGCCGTGCGCTCTGCTGCCCAAGCCTGGTCGAGGGCGGTGAAGTCATCGTCGACCCAAGCAACAGGTTTGTCGCCCAGCCAGACATCGACATGGTCTCGTTTCCAGAGATAGCCGTTGGGGTGGCTGGTGCGGATCTGCGGACGCGGGAGGTCGACGTATGGCAGGGACGGGAGGCCGAGGAGCGGCCCGATCAGTGTGCTGGCGTCGCGGCGCCAGCTGGTGCACCAGACCGGGGTAACCAGCCCGGTTCGTATCACGTCCATGAGCAAGGGGCCATGGGTGGGGCTGAGCCAGACGGTGACCGGGTCGTCAGCGCTGCGGCCGGAAGGTACGACATCGTGGCGGCCGTGGGTGGCCGGGGTGGTCCCATCGGCGGCGGGGAAAGGTATGAGGACGCCGTCGACGTCGAGGAGCAGGTAGGGCGGGCGCACCGGTCCTCCCGGGGGTTGGGGCGGGGTCAGAGTTTGCGCGCGGTGATCAGCAGAGTGTTGGGCCAGAGGCTGTGACGAGCGTCGTGGAACTCCTGGGCGGACGTGAGCCAGAGGCCGGCGCGATCGAGGTGTTTCTCCCAGCGGTCGGCGTCGAAGTCCCAGCGGGCGATGGGTAGTCGGGTGCGGTCGGGGAGGGTGACGTAGTCCCGGCGAGGTCGGTCATCGGTGGCGGGGCGCAGGTCGCCGCGCTGGGGGTGAGGGACGGAGAACGCGAAGGTGCGCCCGGGTTTGAGGCGCTGGGCGATGGCCGGGAGCGAGAGTTCGGGGGCTACCAGGCCGATGGCTCCGAAGACGGAGTAGATAGCGTCGAAGGGTTCGTCGGAGGCTTGCAGGTAGTGCAGGGCATGGCCGGCGACGAAGGTCAGGTTGTTCAGTCGGCCGTAGTGCGAGCGGGCTCGGCGGACCTGCAGGCCGACGAGGTCGACGCCGGTGACCTGGGCGCCGTAGCGGGTGGCGAGGTGGGCGGCATTGTGGCCGGGGCCGCAGCCGAGTTCCAGCAGTCGCTTGCGGCGCAGGTCCGGTCCGAGGATCTCGGCACCGGGTCCGCTGCCTGGCCGCGTGGTCCATTCCATCCGTGCGGGTACGGACAGCGGCTCGGCGGGGCTGGCCGTGGTGCGCTGGAGGGCGTGGACGTACCAGGGGGAAGCTTGGGCGAGCACGTCAGACCTCCAGGAGGTGGAGGACGTCGGTGAGGTGGCGTCGTACGGCCTTGAGGTAGGCGGGGTCGGTGGCCGGGTCGTTGATCCAGCGGATGGACTGCTCCATGAACCACTCGACAGCCCACATGCGGTGCCAGCCCAGTGCCCATTTCTCGGCGGTCAGCCCGCCTCGCCGGGCCAGGGCATCGGGGGTACCACCGGCGGTCACGTACTGCTCCAAGAAGATACGGAGGCGTACGGGGTCGGGGGTGTCGAGGGTGCCGTGCCAGCTGGCGAGGTCGAGCAGTCCGGGGCCGGTGAAGGCGCGGGCGAAGTCCAGCAGCCGCCAGCCGTGTTGGCCGATGTGGAGGCTGGTGGGGTGGAACTCGGAGTGCACCCAGCCGAACGGGGCCACGGTCGTACCGGCCGAGCGCGCCTCGGCGGCCTGGGCAATCCGATCGAGCGC
Source organism: Streptomyces sp. NPDC004561 (assembly GCF_053602155.1). Classification (NCBI taxonomy): domain Bacteria; kingdom Bacillati; phylum Actinomycetota; class Actinomycetes; order Kitasatosporales; family Streptomycetaceae; genus Streptomyces; species Streptomyces sp. NPDC004561. The sequence goes on along the minus strand of NZ_JBSGDB010000018.1, from coordinate 30,407 downwards.
GTCCTCGACGTCGTCCGCGTCCTGCCAGCGTTCGGCCTTGCGGAGCCGGGCGAGGTGCTCCCGACCCCGGTTCGGCAGCGAGCGGAGGCGGGTCTGGTCGAGGACGGGCAGGGCGGCAGCCGTGCGGGTGCCGTGCAGGACCACGGCCGCGGCGGTGCCGTCGAGATCGTCAGCGTCGCGGACGGCCGTGCCGAGGTCTTCCATGAGCATGCCGAGCCAGCCGTCCAGGACGGCGGAGGCGTGAACCCGTGGGACGGGGACGCCGAGCGTGTGTGCCAGACGGAGGGCCTGGTCCTCGCCGTCGAAGGGCCGCTTCGCGTACTTGAAGATCGCGGTGCTGACGTCGGGGAAGGTCAGGCGCTCGACACCGGACATGGACCACACGCGCACCTCCTCGCGCACGGCGCTGGTCCGTCCGGCCATGGTGAGCAGATTGTCGAGGAGTTCGGCGCTGGGGTTCGCAGTCACGTGGGGGCTCCAGGGAGGTTGGGGGCGTCCGGGGCGGGCGAGAGGTGCCGGCCCGCCCCGGAGCCTGGCGTGCGGTGGGTGCTACGCGGCAGGGCTCACGCGATGGGCGTAGACCTGCTCGATCCAGTCGGACGTGAAGGCCGCGAGGTCGTCGCGGAAGGCGGTCATCGACGCACCGTAGGGCGCGACGACTCCACCGGACTGGTCCGGCACGGACTGGCAGCCGTGCACGAGTCGGCCGCCGAGGGCGGCGTGGGCCTTGATGGACTCGATGCGGCGGTGCTCGTTGAACCAGCCGCCGTGGTAGACCTCGTCGAGCGTCCCGCCCATCTCGTCGTCCAGGTTGAAGACGACGGAGGTGGCGGCGGGGAAGAACCAGCACGGGCCGACGTTGGAGATGTGCCCGTCCAGCTCGACCTTGTTCAGCGCCATCAGCGTGGAGGCCTCGCGCAGCATCCGCAGGTGCTCGGCGGTGATCTGCGGCAGGCCGAGGCCGGAGAGGTGCTCGTCACGGAAGAGATAGGCGTACACCTCGTACGCGGTGGACAGCACGCGAGCGGCGTCCGAGGTGGACTCGGCGTGCGCCTTGATGAAGCCCAGCGCGAGTTGCTCGACCGCATTCTCCCTCGTCTCCTGCACGTCCAAGAGCTGGGACTTCACCAGCTCCCAGTCGGCGACGAGCCACGTGTTGGGCTCGAAGCGGAAGAAGTACTCGGCCGGGTCGATGGTGATGCGCCGGCCGTCGACCTGGATGCCGGGCAGGCGGCTCCAGCGCTCGTCGAACGCCTCGGGCAGTACGACCGTGATGGCCGCGGTTTCGATGGTGGTCACCGTGTCTCCGTCTCTGATCGGCCGGGTTCGGGCAACAGGAATGCCCGAACCCGGTGTAGGCGTACGGAACTTCGGGGGCCGCCCGGCCGAAGGGGGAGCCTGGTCACGGTGTCGGACCGGGACCGGGCGGCTGATGTTTAGTGAACCCGCCGTCACGCACAGTGGGTACGGTGAGAGGCAGTTGAAGCGGTATACGCGGTTTACAGCTCTGGAGCGGAGGCGATCGTTGCAGCGCCGAGAGGTCCCAACTCCCGCCTGCGTGAGGTGATCCAGGGGATCGGCTGCACCTTCGAGGCTCTGGCGAAGGACATCCGGCGTATCGCGGCCGAGAACGGCGAGATCCTCCAGACCAACAAGTCGGCCGTCTCCCACTGGGTGAACGGCACACGCCAGCCGACCGGACGGACCGGCCAGTACCTCGCTGAGGCGCTGTCCCGCCGGACAGGCCGCCCCATCACTCTGGTCGAGATTGGCCTTCGAGCACCCGAAACTACGGTGGCGCAGGAGCCCGATCCGGTTCTGGCCGCCACCGATCTGGGCCGTGCCGACGTCGAACGCCGCCGCTTCCTTGCCGTGGCCGCCTTCACCACGGCCGGGGTGGCGATGCCGCTCTTCCACGACCACGAGGCCACCGCCCGCATGCTGCGGGCCCGCACCGGCAGTTCGGTGGTCGGGATCGAGGACGTGGACGTCGTTGGGCAGATCACCGCGGCCTTCAGCGCGGCCGATGAACGCCTCGGTGGCGGCCACGGCCTGACCACGGTCACCGCCTACCTCGCCGACACCGCCGCTCCCATGCTCCGCGGACGCTTCCCGAACGAAGTGCTACGGCAAGCGGCCTTCGGTGCCGTCGCCGAACTCGCGTACCTCGCTGGGTGGAAGCACCACGACCTCGGCCAGGAAGGCGCCGCCCAGCGCTATTACCAGGTCGGCTACCAACTCGCCTGCGAAGCCGACCCGCGCGGTCACGCCGCCTGGATGATGCGCGCTCTCGCCCACCAGGCACTGAGCCTCAAACAGCCCCACCACTGCGTCGACCTTGTCGAAGGCGCCCTCACCCGCGGCCTGGGCCATGTCGACGGCCAGACCGAGGCACTGCTGCACATCACCCACGCCCGCGCCTACGCAGCAGTCGGCGAGAAGTCCGCAGCGGCTCGCGCCCTGCTCGCCGCCGAGGACGCCCTCCTGCGCGACGACGGCCCCCAGCCCAGCTACTCCCGCGTCAGCGGCCCCGCGGCCGGCACCGTCGCCAGCCACACCGCCCGCACCCTGACCGACCTCGCCGACCACGTCGGCACCGAACAACAACACCGCGATGCCCTGGTGCGCTGGGACCCCGAGAAGTACAAGCGCGTCCACGCCCTCACCTACGCCGACCTCGGCGACAGCCTCGCCACCCAGGCCCGCGCCGACGAGGCCGTCGCCGCCTGGGCGCAGGCCCTGACCCTGATGGAGGGCATGACCTCCGACCGCACCCGCAAAGCGATCACCTCGCTCCGCTCCAACCTCTCCATCTACCAGCGCCGCAAAGTGCCCGGAGCCGCCGAACTCGCCCGCCGCGCACGCGAAGCACTGGCCTAAGCTGCCACCATCCGGCCGACGAAGGGACACCAGCCGTGGCTCAGCGGACAACCGACGCCCAGCCCGAAGCCCTGCCGCCCGCGCTCGAATCCATGACCCTGCTGGTCGCCGCCGTCATCGTCCACGACAAAGCCACCAACCGCGTCGTCCTCCTCCAGCGCAGCCAGAACGCCAAGTTCGCCCAGGGCATGTGGGATCTACCCGTCGGCAAGAGCGAACCCGGTGAGCCCATCACAGAGACGGCAGTGCGGGAGCTCTACGAAGAGACCGGTCTGACCGTGAAGCCGGAGTCCCTGAAGGTCGCCCACGTCATCCACGGCGCCTGGGGTGTGGAGGCCCCCAACGGCTTCCTCACCGTCGTCTTCACCGCCCACGAATGGACCGGCGAACCCGAAAACCGAGAACCGCGCAAGCACGCCCAGGTCCGCTGGGTCGATGCCGACGCCATCCCCGCGGAGTTCGTGGACACCACCGCCAGTGCCCTCCACCGCTACTTCGCGGGTGGTCCGGGAGTGTCCCTCGACGGCTGGTGATAGGAACGCCAACACTCCTCATGGAGGGCTGAAGGGACCGGCGTTGAAGTTCCCCGATCTGAAGAGCGGGAGAGCATGGCCTGTCGCCACAGGCTCTTTTTGTGCGATTCTGTGCGAAAATGTTCCATTCCAGAGTGTCGGTGCCCTGTGCCAAGCTGGTGGGCGTGACCCTGGAGGACCTGAGGCGGCTGCGGCGGGTGCGCGACCGGATGGACCGTGAGTTCGCCGAGCCGCTCGACATGGCCGAGCTGGCCCGCGGCGCCCTGATGTCCCCCGGCCACTTCCAGCGCAGCTTCCGCAAGGCGTTCGGCGAGACGCCGTACAGCTATCTGATGACCCGCCGGATCGAGCGGGCCAAGGCGCTGCTGCGCCGGGGCGACCTCACGGTGACCGAGGTGTGCCTCGCCGTCGGCTGTACCTCGCTCGGCTCGTTCAGCTCCCGGTTCACCGAGCTGGTCGGGGAGACGCCCAGCGCCTACCGGGCGCGTTCGCACGAGCCGGCCGCGGTGATCCCGTCCTGTGTGGCCCGTACGTTCACCCGCCCGCGCCGCCGGCTGTACTGACCCGATCACTCGCACGGCCGCCGGGGTGCGCCTAGCGTGATCCCATGGACGTGAGACTCGCGCAGTGCTTCATCGCCGTGGACGACCACGACAAGGCCCTCGCCTTCTACCGTGACGTGCTCGGCCTGGAGGTCCGCAACGACGTGGGCTTCGAGGGGATGCGGTGGGTGACCGTCGGCTCGCCGCACCAGCCCGAGGTGGAGATCGTGCTGGAGCCGCCCGGCGCGAACCCGGACGCCTCCCCGGCGGACAAGCAGGCGCTCGCCGAGCTGCTCGCCAAGGGCATGCTGCGCGGTGTCATCCTGGCCACCGACGACTGCGACGCGCTGTGGGTCCGGCTGCGGGAGTCCGGCGCCGACGTGCTCCAGGAGCCGACGGACCAGCCGTGGGGCGTCCGTGACTGCGCCTTCCGCGACCCGGCGGGAAACCTGCTGCGCTGCTTCCAGCGCCCCGCCGGCTGAGGACCCGCCCGCAGCTGACTACCCCCAGGGCTCCACGTCCACCACGGCCGTGACCGGCAGCGGACCGTAGACGTGGGGGAACTCCTCGCCGCCGGGCTTGGCCGGCTCGTACTTCACCGGTGCGTCCACACGGGCCGGGTCCACGACGAGGACGACCAGTTCGTCGGGGCCGTCGTAGTCGCCGTAGAGGAACTCCGCGACACGCGGGAGCTGTTCGCGGGTGGAGCAGTGGATGAAGCCCTCCTCCTGGAGGGTGCGGCCGCGGGTCGACACCTCGTAGGTGCCGCGCTCGCGCGCCGCCTCCCACAGGGAACGCTCGGTGACGTGGAAGATGTCGGGCAGTTTCGGCATGGGCCCACGCTACGGTCCGCCGCGGGCTCAGCGCTTCCTGGTGTACGTCCGCACGAGCGCGCCGTTGGCGAAGGCGCGGACCCCGTCGAGGGCGAACTCCTTGATGTCGAGGCCGGCGCCGAACATGGGCATGCCCGTGCCGTAGACGATCGGGTAGGTCTTGAGGACGAGTTCGTCGATCTCGTCGAGCAGTTCCCCGGCGAGGCGCGATCCGCCGCACAGGTAGACGCCCAGCCCGCCGTCCTCCGCCTTCAGCGCGCGGACCCTGCCGACCAGGTCGTCGGCGACGATCTCGACGTGCGGGTCGGGGGACACGGCCAGGGTGCGGGAGGCGACGTACTCGCGCAGATGCGCGTAGGGGCTGGTGACGCCCTCCTTGAGGGCCAGCTCGTAGCTGGCGCGGCCCTGGATGACGGTGTCGAACCGCCGGTTCTCCAGGTGGCCGAGGCCGAGCGCCTCACGAGCGTGGGTGGGCAGCGTCTCCGGGAACTCCGTCCTGAGGAAGTCCAGGTACTCCTCGTCCATGAAGCGGAGCATCGCGGAGGCGTCGCCGTGCTCGTCGCCGATGAAGCCGTCGAGCGAGCAGGCGATGAAGTACGTGAGCTTGCGCAAGCGGATCTCGTCTCGTAGAGGGACCGGGCGGTCTTGACAACTCCGATTGTAGTGCTTCATTTGTAGTACTGAGCCGGGGGTGGGTGCAAGGGGATTCCGCGTCCGCGCAAGCGGCGGGCCCCGCGCACTGTGGGGATGTGCGGGGCCCGCCTGTCCGCAGGCCCTGGCGGTCCGTGCGGGGTCAGGAGCCGCACGGGCGGGCCCGGGGCCTCCGGGTCTTCGGGGCAGCAGGCAGCGCTCAGCTGCTGCGCCGGGTCACGAACTCGGCGAGGGCCAGCAGGCCGCCCGCCGCCTCGGGGTCGGGGATCGCGCGGGCCAGTTCCTGCATGGCGCGGGCCATCCGGTCGGCCGCCTCCGCCTGCGCCCACTCCCGGCCGCCGGCCTGCTCGACGGCCAGGGCCGTCCGTGCGATGCCCTCGTCGTCCCCGGTGATGTACGGCTTCCCGTACAGCGCGGCGAGTTCGGCCGCCGCCGGGGTGCCAGAGGAGAGCGCCGCCACCACCGGCAGGGACTTCTTGCGGGCCGCGAGGTCGGCGCCGGCCGGCTTGCCGGTGCGCCGCGGGTCACCCCATATCCCGATGACGTCGTCGATCAACTGGAAGGCGAGCCCGGCCTGCCGGCCGAAGCCGTCCAGCGCGTCCACCTCCTCGGCCCCCGCGCCCGCGTAGAGCGCGCCGAGGGCGCAGGCGCAGCCCAGCAGCGCGCCGGTCTTCGCCTCGGCCATGGCGAGCACCTCGTCGAGGGTGACCTCGTCCGGGGCGCGGTGCTCCATGTCCGTGTCGGTGTGCTGCCCGGCGCACAGCTCCATGACACAGGCCGTGAGCCGGGCGGCGGCCGGTCCGGAGCGGGGGTGCGGGTCCTCGGCGAGCAGCCGCAGGGCGAGCGCCTGCAGCGCGTCCCCGGCGAGGATCGCGTCGGGGTCGCCGAACACCGCCCAGGCCGTGGGCCGGTGGCGGCGGGTGGGGTCCCGGTGCATCACGTCGTCGTGCACCAGCGTGAAGTTGTGCACCAGT
>NZ_JBSGDB010000018.1:0-23984 GCF_053602155.1 Streptomyces sp. NPDC004561 | reverse complement strand
CCGCGGCGCGGGGGGGGGGGGTGGTGCCCCGGGCCCACCCGGTGGTCTTGCAAGCGGGCCACGTCGTGCCCCACTCCGCCCGCGGCGGCGCCCCCCCCGCCCCCCGCCCGGGCCGCCGGGCCGCCGAGCGCCGCGGCCGCGGCGAGCACCAGGGCAGGCCTGATCGCCTTGCCCGCGTTGCCCGCCGCCGGGGTGCCGTCCACGTGCTCCCAGCCGAAGTGGTAGCGCGCGATCCGGCGCATCGCGCCGGGCAGCGACTCGACGGCCGCGCGCAGCTCCGGGTCCACCACGGCCCGGGTCCGCTCCAGCAGTGCCGCCGCCTCCTGCCCGTCGAGCGGACCGGCGCCGGTGCCGCAGGTCCCCCGCCGTTCCCCCGGTGTGCCGGGGTGCGGCACTCCTGGGCAACGCTGTTCGGTCTCCGTCATGAACTCGGCCATGCCTCCCCCTCGCCAAGTCCGCGGGCGCCGGCGTCGCCGGCGCGGACGGACGCGTATCCCGAGGGTGTACCCGCCCCGGAGGGCGAAGACACGGCCGCGACGTGCGGAGACGTCACCTCCAGCGGCCGATCTCGACGTTCTCCAGCACGCCGAGCGCGTCCGGCACCAGCACGGCGGCCGAGTAGTAGGCCGTCACCAGGTACTTGATGATGGCCTGTTCGTTGATGCCCATGAACCGGACGGACAGGCTCGGCTCGATCTCGTCCGGGAGGCCGGACTGCCGCAGGCCGATGACACCCTGTTCGTCCTCGCCGGTCCGCAGGGCGAGGATCGAGGTCGTACGGGCCTCGCTGATCGGGATCTTGTTGCACGGGTAGATCGGCACACCGCGCCAGGTGGGGATGCGGTTGCCGGCGACGTCGACGCTCTCCGGAACGAGCCCCCGCTTGTTCAGCTCGCGCCCGAACGCGGCGATGGCACGCGGGTGGGCGAGGAACAGCTTGGTGCTGCGGCGGCGGCTGAGCAGCTCGTCCATGTCGTCGGGGCTGGGCACGCCGTCGTGCGGCTGGATCCGCTGGTCGTACTCGCAGTTGCTGAGCAGGCCGAACTCCGGGTTGTTGACCAGCTCGTGCTCCTGGCGCTCCTTCAGCGCCTCGACCGTGAGCCGCAGCTGCTGCTCGGTCTGGTTCATCGGCTGGTTGTACAGGTCGGCCACGCGCGTGTGGATGCGCAGCACGGTCTGGGCGATGCTGAGCTCGTACTCACGGGGCCGGGGCTCGTAGTCGACGAAGGTGTGCGGGATGTCGGGCTCGCCGGAGTGGCCGGCCGCCAGCGCGACCTCCTTCTCGCCGTACTTGTTGGTGCGCTGCTCGGGGATCGAGCGCACGCTCTCGACGTGCGCGCGCAGCGAGTCGGAGCGCTCGGCGACCTGCTCGAAGTCCTGGCGGCCGAGGATCAGCACCGTGGTCGCGGTGTCCGCGCGGACCGTGTAGTCCCAGATGGCGTCCGGGTCGAGCAGCGCCTGGTCGCCGAAGTAGGCGCCGTCGGCCAGGACTCCGAGGACGGAGTCGTCGCCGTAGGGACCGGTGCCGATCTTCTCGACCCTGCCGTGCGCGAGCAGGTACACCTCGTCGGTACGGTTGCCGAAGTCGGCGATCACCTCGCCGGGCGCGAATTCCCGCTGGCGGCACCGGCGGGCCAGCTCGGTCAGCACCTCCTCGTCCTCGTACGACCGCAGCGCCGGCAGCTCGCCGAGTTCGGCGGGGATCACCTCCACCTGGTCGCCGGTCTTCACGAAGGTGATGCGGCCGTCGCCGACGGTGTACGCCAGCCGCCGGTTCACCCGGTACGTGCCGCCCTGGACGTCCACCCAGGGGAGCGTGCGCAGCAGCCAGCGGGAGCTGATCTCCTGCATCTGTGGAACGGACTTGGTGGTCGTGGCCAGGTTCCGCGCTGCCGCCGTCCCGAGGGACTGCTGCGGCTTGCCCTGATCAGTGCGGACCTCTTCGCCTACCGACATGTGGAAACGCCTCCCGTGTATGCCCGATGCCGAATCGCAGGGAGCACCGGTCTCGAGATCGAGCCTTCCATCACTCAGCGTGGCCGCGCCATTACCCGAAAGAGCGGGAATGGATCATCGCATTACTGGGCACAAAGAGGGACCTTGTACAAGTTCTCGCGGTCCGGAGTCGGCCATGGCCCCGCCCATGTCCGCGCACGGATTTCTGGAGGCCGTCCGCGCGGAGGGCGTCACCGTCGTCGAGGTCGGCGACCGGCGGCCCCGCCGTGAACGGCCGCGGGTGCGCGGCGGCCGGCCGCGCGCTTCCCCGCCCCCCTTTCGGGCTCCCGGCGTCTCCGGGACCCGGGGGCGGGCGACAATGAAGCGGTGACCAGCCCGGCCCCCCTCACCCCCCGCCTCCCCTCGCCCCTCCAGGAGCTGCGGGACGACCGTTTCGAGCGGCGCGGGCTGCGGCTGTCGCTCAAGCGGGACGACCTGATCCACCCGGAGCTGATCGGCAACAAGTGGCGCAAGCTGGTGCCGAACATCGCGGCGGCGGACGGCCGGGCGCTGGTCACCTTCGGCGGGGCCTACTCCAACCACCTGCGGGCCACCGCCGCGGCCGGCCGGCTGCTGGGGCTGCGGACCACCGGGGTGGTCCGCGGCCAGGAGCTGGCCGACCGCCCGCTCAACCCGTCCCTGGCCCGGTGCGCTGCCGACGGCATGCGTCTGCACTTCGTCGACAGATCGACCTATCGGCGCAAGGCCGAGCCGGAGACCCTGGCCGCGATCCTGTGCGCGGCCGGCGCCGAGCAGGCGTACGTCGTCCCCGAGGGCGGCAGCAACGCCGAGGCCGTGCACGGCTGCCGGGCCCTCGGCGAGGAGCTGCGCGACCGCGCCGACGTCGTCGCGGTCGCCTGCGGCACCGGCACCCTCGCGGGGCTCGCCGCCGGGCTGACCGGGCGGCAGCGGGCCCTCGGCGTACCGGTCCTCAAGGGCGGCTTCCTGGCGGCCGACGTACAGGCCCTGCAGGAACGTGCCTTCGGCGCCCGTACCGGCACCTGGTCCCTGGACGACCGCTTCCATTTCGGCGGCTACGCGCGTACGGCCCCCGAACTCGACGCGTTCGCGGCCGACTTCGAGGACCGCCACGGGCTGCCCGTGGAACGGCTCTATGTCGCCAAGTTGCTGTACGGACTTGTCGCCCTCGCCGAGGAGGGCGCCTTCGCCCGCGGCACGACCGTCGCGGCCGTCGTCACCGGCCGGCCGTTCCCCGAGGGCTAGGGCCGGTACGGCGGGAGGCGGACCCTAGGCCGCCTCCCGGTACGCGGCCGCCTCCTCCAGGTCCAGACGTCTGAGCAGGGCGCGCAGCATCTCGTCGTCGATGTAGCGGTGGTCGCGGAGTCTGACGAAGACCTCGCGTTCGGCGCTGATCATCTCGCGGGACAGCCGGCGGTAGGTGTCGTCCACGGACTCGCCGGTGACCGGGTTGACCTGGCCGAGCCGCTCCCAGACGGCGTTGCGGCGACGCTCCAGGACGTCGCGCAGCCGGTCGGCGAGCGGCGGCGGCAGCTCGTTGCGCTCGTCGGAGAGGAGTTCGTCCAGGCGGCTCTCGGCGGCCCGGGAGGCCTGCGCCTGGGCGTTGGCCTCGGCGAGCGTCTCGGCCTGCTGGTCGCGGGCGGGGAACTTCATCAGGCGGATCAGCGGGGCGAGCGTCAGGCCCTGCACGACCAGCGTGCCGATGACCGTGGTGAACGTCAGGAAGAGGATCAGGTTGCGCTGCGGGAAGGGCGCGCCGCCGCGCACCGTGAGCGGGATCGAGAAGGCGATGGCCAGGGACACCACGCCCCGCATGGCGGCCCAGGACGTCACGACCGGCGCCCGCCAGGTGGGGCTCTCCTCGCGCTCCCGGATGCGCCGGGAGAGCAGGCGCGGCACGAAGGCCGCCGGGTACACCCACACGAACCGGGCCGCGACGACCACCAGGAAGACGACGACGGCGTACCAGGCCGCGTCGGTTCCGTGGTACGCCTCGAGTCCCCTGAGGACGGGCGGCAGTTGCAGGCCGATCAGCGCGAACACCGCGGACTCCAGCAGGAAGGCGACCATCCTCCACACCGCCTCCTCCTGGAGCCGGGTGGCGAAGTCGACCTCCCAGGCTCGGTGTCCGAGGTAGACGGCGACCACCACGACCGCGAGGACGCCCGAGGCGTGCACCTGCTCGGCGACCCCGTAGGCGACGAACGGGATCAGCAGGGAGAGGGTGTTCTGCAGCAGCGCCTCCGTCAGGTGTGTGCGCAGCCAGTGGATCGGCACCATGAGCACCAGGCCGACGAGGACACCGCCGACCGCCGCGCGCAGGAACTCGCCGATGCCGCCGGTCCAGGTGGAGCCCACGCCCACGGCGGCGGCGAGGGCCACCTTGTAGGCGGTGATCGCGGTGGCGTCGTTCAGCAGGGACTCACCCTGGAGGATGGTGGTGATCCGGGACGGCAGCCCGACCCGGCGCGCGATCGCCGCGGCCGCGACCGCGTCCGTCGGCGCCACGACCGCGCCGAGCACCAGCGCGGCGGGCAGCGGCAGCCCCGGGACGACGAGGTAGGCGACCCAGCCGACGACGAAGGTCGCGAACAGCACGTACCCGACGGACAGCAGCGCGACGGGACGCGTCTGCGCCCGCAGGTCGAGGTACGAGCTCTCGGTGCCCTCCTTGTACAGCAGCGGGGGCAGCACCAGGGGCAGGACGACGTCGGGGTCGAGTGTGTAGTCGGGGATCCCGGGGACGTACGACACCGCCAGGCCCACCGCGACCAGCAGCAGCGGCGCCGGAACCGGTGTGCGCCTGGCCGCCCCCGCGACCGCGGCACTGCCCGCCACCAGCAACAGCAGCGGCATCACGTCCATGGTCCTCGCCCACCCTCTTTTTTTCCGCGCGGCCACCCGCACACCCGTCGTAATCTGGCAATCATGAAACAGTGCACGCACTCCGACGTGCTGCCGCACCCGGAACCCGAGCCGCTGAGCGCGACCTGCCCGGAGTGTCTGGCGCAGGGGACGCACCCGGTACAACTGCGGCTCTGCCTGAGCTGTGGCCACGTCGGCTGCTGCGACTCCTCGCCCGGGCGGCACGCGACCGAGCACCACGCCCAGTCCGGTCACCCGGTCATGCGGACGTTCGAGCCCGGCGAGGACTGGCGGTGGTGCTTCGTCGACCACGTACTCGTCTGATCGGTGATCGTGTTCCCGTTCGACCGTGTTCTCGTGTGACACTGCATGCGGCGGTGGCCGTACGACGGTTCGAGCGTCTGACGTCTGGGTACGTCAACCCGGCGCGCGCTCTTCCCATTTGGGCCCGCAAACCCTCTAGACACGGAGCGTATCCACAGCTTTACTGTGAGTGACGCCAGGGGGTTGGGGTCCCGGGGACAGAAACGTTCGGAGCGCGATAGCGTCACCGCTTGAACCACTGACGCGTTACCCCGGGGGGCAACCCTCGGCCCCGTAAAGCTTGTACCACCATGGAGGTGAGGGTGTCCCAGATCGCAGGCGAGCCCGCGGCGAACCAGGACTTCGTGGAAGTCAGGCTGCCGGCTGCGGGTGCCTACCTGTCGGTGCTGCGGACGGCCACGGCCGGTCTCGCGGCCCGCTTGGACTTCACCCTGGACGAGATCGAGGACCTGCGCATCGCCGTGGACGAGGCCTGCGCGATCCTGCTCCAGCAGGCCGTGCCCGGCTCGGTGCTCAGCTGTGTCTTCCGGCTCGTCGACGACTCGCTGGAGGTCACGGTGTCCGCACCGACCACGGACGGTCACGCCCCCTCGCGTGACACTTTCGCCTGGACCGTGCTGTCGGCCCTCGCGGGCAAGGTCTCGTCCGCCGTCGACGAGGACAAGACGGTGTCCATCAGCCTCTACAAACAGCGCGGCGCGGGTCCCGGGCCGGCGTGAGGAACGGGGACGGTCCGGTGCGGGACGAAGAGCGCGGCACACGGGAGCTGCCGACCGGGGACGGGGGTGCCCTCCGGTCGAACGCGGACGAGACGCCCGGGGAGAACCCCCTGGACGGTTCCCGCCGCATGGCGGACGGCATCGACGGCATCCCCGAGCAGGCCAGACCGCACCCGGAGGACGAAGCCACACCGGTCGGCGGCGACGGTTCCGTGCAGGGTCCGCCCGCGGAGAAATCCCGCACGGGGGCGAGGGCTCGGGGAAGGGCTACGGGCGGGACGATGAGCGAGCACGAGCGGTACGCCGAGGACGACGCGCCGGGCGCCGAGGCCGTGCATGCCGCACACCACGAGCCCCAGGACCGCACCGGGGCGCGGGCGATGTTCGTCGAGCTGCGCAAGCTGCAGGACGGCAGCCGGGAGTACGCCGAACTGCGCAATCAGCTGGTCCGTATGCACCTGCCGCTCGTGGAGCACCTGGCGCGCCGGTTCCGCAACCGCGGCGAGCCGCTGGACGACCTCACCCAGGTCGCCACCATCGGCCTGATCAAGTCCGTCGACCGGTTCGACCCGGAGCGCGGCGTGGAGTTCTCCACGTACGCCACCCCGACCGTCGTCGGCGAGATCAAGCGGCACTTCCGCGACAAGGGCTGGGCGGTCCGCGTGCCGCGCCGGCTCCAGGAGCTGCGGCTCGCCCTGACCACGGCGACGGCCGAGCTGTCCCAGCGGCACGGCCGCTCCCCCACCGTGCACGAGCTGGCCGAGAAGCTCGCCATCTCCGAGGAGGAGGTCCTGGAGGGCCTGGAGTCCGCGAACGCGTACTCCACGCTGTCCCTGGACGTCCCCGACACCGACGACGAGTCCCCGGCGGTCGCCGACACCCTCGGCGCCGAGGACGAGGCGCTGGAGGGCGTGGAGTACCGCGAGTCCCTGAAGCCGCTGCTGGAGGACCTGCCGCCGCGCGAGAAGCGGATCCTGCTGCTGCGCTTCTTCGGGAACATGACCCAGTCGCAGATCGCGCAGGAGGTCGGCATCTCCCAGATGCACGTCTCGCGGCTGCTGGCCCGCACACTGGCCCAGCTGCGGGAGAAGCTCCTGGTCGAGGAGTGAGGGCGGCTACTCGCCCCGGCCCGGCCCCTTGATGCCGAGGGCCCGGGTCGTCTCACCGTTCACGAGGAGCACCAGGGCCGCCAGGGCGATCACTCCCAGGGCGATACCGGCCGGGATGGCCATGCTGTCGGCCTTGAGCAGGTTGTAGGCCACCGGAAGGGCCATGACCTGCGTGATCACTGCCGGGCCACGGCTCCAGCCGCGCCGCAGCAGCAGGCCGCGCGCGGCGAGCAGCGGCAGCAGCGCGAGCACGGCCAGGGTGATCCCCAGGGTCACCGCCTGCTGCCGGTCGTCCGGAGCGCCGGTGAATCCGAGCACGAGCACCCACAGGCCGCCGGCCATCAGCGCGACGCCTTCCAGTCCGGCCAGCACGGCCGCGTACGTCAGCCGACGCGGACGCGGCCCGGCGGCGACGGCGGCCTCTGCGGTGTCCCCGGTGTCCGCTGTGCTCCGGGCGGGATTCTGCTCACTGCTCACCCCAGCAGGGTAGCCCGCACCCCGGCGGCCCCCGCCGCGGCCCGCGGCCCCGAGTGTCCAGGCTCACGCCCGCCCCTCTTACCGGATCCCTACCTCGGTCTGGGCCGAGTACCACCCAGTAGGTACGCTGCCATCCATGCGTGCACTTCTCGTGGTCAATCCGGCGGCAACCACCACAAGCGCACGCAGGCGTGATGTCCTGATCCACGCGCTGGCGAGCGAGATGAAGCTGGAGGCGGTCACCACCGAGTACCGCGGCCACGCGCGCGACCTCGGCCGGCAGGCGGCGGACAGCGACGACATCGACATGGTGGTGGCGCTCGGCGGTGACGGCACGGTCAACGAGGTCGTCAACGGCCTTCTGCACGCGGGCCCCGCCCTGGACCGCCTGCCCGGCCTCGCCGTCGTCCCCGGCGGGTCCACGAACGTCTTCGCCCGCGCCCTGGGTCTGCCCAACGATCCCGTCGAGGCCACCGGCGCCCTGCTGGACGCCCTGCGCGAGGGCCGCGAGCGGGTGGTCGGCCTCGGGATGGCCTCGGGCACGCCCGGCACGGAGGACGGGGCGGTGCCGGACCGCTGGTTCACCTTCAACGCCGGACTCGGCTTCGACGCGGGTGTGGTCGGCCGGGTCGAGCAGCAGCGCGAGCGCGGGAGGAAGTCGACGCACGCGCTGTACGTACGTCAGGTCATCCGGCAGTACCTCGGCGAGCCGCACCGCCGGCACGGCGCGATCACCATGGAGCGGCCCGGCGAGGACCCGATCCAGGATCTTGTGGTCGCCATAGTCTCGAACACGTCGCCTTGGACGTATCTCGGCAATCGCCCGATGTACACGTCGCCTAAGGCTTCGTTCGATACGGGCATCGACGTGCTCGGTCTCAGCCGCCTCTCGGCGGCCGCGGTTGCCCGGTATGGCACCCAGTTGCTCACTTCGTCCCCCGAGCGCGGACCCCATGGCAGGCACGTCCTCTCGCTGCACGATCTGGACCGGTTCACCTTGCATTCGAAGGTCCCTCTGCCCCTCCAGATGGACGGTGACCACCTGGGGCTGCGAACGAGCGTGACGTTCACAGGCGTACGCCGCGCACTGCGTGTGATTGTGTGAGCGGAACGGGCGAAAGTCCTTTCACTCGAACGTTTAGGCCAGGATCCACCCCATGGAAGTACGGCTGTGACCCAGTCGACACCGAGGAATCAAAAAAAACTTTCCGGAAGGGGTTGTATCCGTCGCTGAGGTTTGCGAGTCTCTACGTGGCGATCGGGACGGCCCGCAACACCAGCCTCCACTGATCACCAGAACCCCTCTTCAAACCCAAGGACCACGCCGGGGAAGACTCGGCGATCGGCCCTTCACTTGTTGAGGGATTCGTGAAAGCGTTCACATTCACAAGCAACTTGCATGTAATACCAAGGAGAGGTAGCAGCCATGGACTGGCGTCACAACGCCGTTTGCCGCGAGGAAGACCCCGAGCTCTTCTTCCCCATCGGCAACACCGGTCCTGCGCTGCTGCAGATCGAGGAAGCCAAGGCCGTCTGCCGTCGCTGCCCGGTGATCGAGCAGTGTCTGCAGTGGGCGCTCGAGTCCGGTCAGGACTCCGGCGTCTGGGGTGGTCTCAGCGAGGACGAGCGCCGCGCCATGAAGCGCCGCGCCGCCCGCAACCGGGCTCGTCAGGCCTCCGCCTGACACTCCCACCCCTGCTGACAGCCTGAGCTTGGCGGCGCGTACATCGCGTACGCATCTCCCGCCCCCGAGCCGCAGCGCGCAGTATCCCCCGATGCGCTTAGCGATTTAAGCAGAGCAGCAACGAGCACAAGCCCCGGACCGATGGCGGTCCGGGGCCTTTTGCTGCGCCCGGTCCCCCTCGCACCCGTGCATGCGACGGCCCGTCACGACAAGGCGATCGCTCACTTCTGCGCCCGCACCGGGATGTCCAGGATCACGCTGGTCCCCCGCTCCGGCGCCGGCACCATGTCGAAGGTGCCGCCCAACTCGCCCTCCACCAGGGTCCGTACGATCTGCAGGCCCAGGTTGCCCGAGCGGTGCGGGTCGAAGCCCTCGGGCAGGCCGACGCCGTCGTCCTGGACGGTGACCAGGAGGCGCGCCTCCTTGGTGGTGCCGCCACGGATCGCGGAGACCTCCACCGTGCCGGTGTCGCCCTCGCGGAAGCCGTGTTCGAGGGCGTTCTGGAGGACCTCGGTGAGCACCATCGACAGCGGGGTGGCCACCTCGGCGTCGAGTATCCCGAACCGTCCGCTGCGCCGGCCGGTCACCTTGCCCGGCGAGATCTCGGCGACCATCGCGAGCACGCGGTCGGCGATGTCGTCGAACTCCACCCGCTCGTCCAGGTTCTGAGACAGCGTCTCATGCACGATGGCGATGGAGCCGACGCGCCGTACCGCCTCCTCCAGGGCCTCCCGGCCGCGCTCGGACCCGATGCGCCGGGCCTGCAGACGCAGCAGGGCGGCGACCGTCTGGAGGTTGTTCTTCACCCGGTGGTGGATCTCCCGGATGGTGGCGTCCTTGGTGATCAACTCCCGCTCGCGGCGCCGGAGTTCGGTGACGTCCCGGCACAGCACCAGCGAGCCGATACGGGTGCCCTTGGGCTTGAGCGGGATGGCCCGGAACTGGATCACCCCGTCGTTGGCCTCGATCTCGAACTCGCGCGGGGCCCAGCCGCTGGCCGCCTTGGCGAGCGCCTCGTCCACCGGGCCGCGGGTGGGGGCGAGTTCGGCGGTGGTCTGTCCCAGATGCTGACCGACCAGGTCGGCGGCGAGGCCGAGGCGGTGGTAGGCGGACAGGGCGTTCGGGGAGGCGTACTGGACGATGCCGTCGATGTCCAGCCGGATCAGGCCGTCGCCGACCCGCGGCGAGGCGTCCATGTCGACCTGCTGGTTCGGGAAGGGGAAGGAACCGGCCGCGATCATCTGCGCGAGGTCGGAGGCGCTCTGGAGGTAGGTCAGCTCCAGTCGGCTCGGGGTGCGGACCGTGAGCAGGTTGGTGTTGCGGGCGATCACGCCGAGGACGCGGGCCTCGCGCCGTACCGGGATGGACTCGACCCGTACGGGGACCTCTTCACGCCACTCCGGGTCGCCCTCGCGCACGATCCGGCCCTCGTCCAGCGCCGCGTCCAGCATGGGCCGCCGGCCGCGCGGGACGAGGTGGCCGACCATGTCGTCCTGGTAGGAGGTCGGGCCGGTGTTGGGGCGCATCTGGGCGACCGAGACGTACCGGGTGCCGTCCCGGGTCGGCACCCACAGGACCAGGTCGGCGAAGGAGAGGTCGGAGAGCAGCTGCCACTCCGAGACCAGCAGGTGGAGCCACTCGAGATCGGAGTCGTCGAGGGCGGTGTGCTGGCGGACCAGTTCGTTCATGGAGGGCACGTCTGCGAGCGTACCCGCGGCCCGCGAATGGCCGAAAAAACACCCGCGGGCCGCGGCGCCTGGAAGGGACCCTCAACCCTCCCGGCACCGCAGCCCGGAGCATCATCGGCCGTGGGGTGTGCGGTCCCGGTCGGCCGAAGGTCGAGGAGCCGGGGCAGTCAGGGCAGAGAGCACCGGTTCCTCGATCCGCCTTCCTGTGCGGGGAAGACGGAGGCTTGTTCTCCTGGGAACGTTTCTGTCGAGCCGTTCTCCTCGAACCGCTCTGCCAGAATCGCTCTCTTCGATTGTGGACTAGACCACGGGGCGTGTCCATGCCCGCGCGGGCGTGCGCCCGCGGCGTTGGCACTCGATGCCACGCAGCCTAGCCCGCCCGGGTCAGCCATGGGGCCAGATGGCCATGGCAATTTCCGCCAGCGCCTCGAGATCCCTTCGGCTCGCGCCGTCCCGGGCCTGCTGGGACATGCCCTGGATCAGCGCGCCGGCGTGCCGGGCGAGGGCGGGGGCGTCGGTGGCGGCCGGGAGCAGCCCGGCCGTGACGTCCGCCCGGATCCGGGCTTCGAGGGCGGCGATGCCGGCGGTGCGCCGGTCCCGCAGCAGCCGCTCGACCTCGGGGGTGGTGCAGTTGGTGGCGGCGTGCGCGACCAGGGAGCCGAAGGGGTGGGCGGGATCGGTGTACCGCGCGGCGGCCTCGCGCAGCAGGCGCGCGACGGCCGCGCGGGCGGTGGGCTCCTCCGCCAGCGCGCGCTGCGCGAAGGCGCCGTGCGTGCCGGCGTAGACGCGGACGACCTCCTCGAACAGGGTCCGCTTGTCACCGAAGGCCGCGTACAGGCTGGGAGCGCCGATGCCCATGATCCGGGTGAGGTCCGAGACCGAGGTGGCCTCGTAGCCGTGTTCCCAGAAGGCCAGGAGCGCCTTCTCCAGGGCGGTGGCACGATCGAAGGAGCGCGGGCGGCCACGCGGTCTGACGGACTTGGCCTGTGCGTTCGTCTCCTGCCCGGTCACCATGCCGGCCATTTTATAGCGGACCCTAGAAAAATATACAGAGGGGGGTCCTCCGGACCCGGCTCTGTTAGATTGGTCTAAACCACATAGACGCACACAGCCCTCTCCAGAACGGCAGGCCCAGCGTGGAAGTTGTCATCGTTCCGGACGCCGCGGCGGGCGGCGAGCTGATCGCCGAGGCCATGGCCCGGCTGCTGCGACGCAAGCCCGACGCCCTGCTCGGCGTGGCCACCGGCTCCACCCCGCTGCCCGTCTACCAGGCGCTGACGGCCAAGGTGCGCGCCGGCGCCGTGGACGCCTCGCGGGCGCGGATCGCCCAGCTCGACGAGTACGTGGGGCTGCCCGCCGACCACCCCGAGTCCTACCGCTCGGTGCTGCGCCGGGAGGTGCTGGAGCCGCTCGGGATAGGCATGGACGCGTTCCTCGGACCCGACGGCACGGCCGAGGACGTCCAGGCGGCGTGCACGGCGTACGACCGCGCGCTCGCCGGGGCCGGCGGCGTCGACCTGCAGTTGCTCGGCATCGGGACCGACGGCCACATCGGATTCAACGAGCCGTGCTCCTCGCTCGCCTCGCGCACCCGGATCAAGACCCTGACCGAGCGGACCCGGATCGACAACGCGCGCTTCTTCGACGGCGACATCGAGCAGGTGCCGCACCACGTCATCACCCAGGGCATCGGCACCATCCTGGAAGCACGCCACCTGGTGCTGCTGGCGACCGGCGAGGGCAAGGCGGACGCGGTCGCCGCGACCGTGGAGGGCCCGGTCGCGGCCGTCTGCCCGGCCTCCGCGCTCCAGCTCCACCCGCACGCCACGGTGGTCGTCGACGAGGCGGCGGCCTCCGAGCTGAAGCTGGCCGACTACTTCCGGCACACCTACGCGGGCAAGCCGGAGTGGCAGGGGATCTAGTCCGCCGCCCGATGGACTAGACCAACCGCGCCGCGGCGGTATATAGAGAAGATCACGGAGCGTGCGGGTGGAGTCCTGACAGCGGAACCCGTGCCACGATGTGAGCCGTGGCCGATGGGATGTCGGTCGCTTTCGGCATCCGGAGCCGGGAAGGCAGAGCATGAGCACCGACGTCAGCAGTGCGGAGAACGAGGCCGGCGCGACCGTCCGTACCGCGCGCGTGCCGAAGTACTACCGCCTGAAGAAGCACCTGCTCGACATGACGGAGACGCAGGCACCGGGCACGCCGGTCCCGCCCGAGCGCACGCTCGCGGCCGAGTTCGACACGTCCCGCACCACCGTCCGCCAGGCCCTGCAGGAGCTGGTCGTGGAGGGCCGGCTCGAACGCATCCAGGGCAAGGGCACCTTCGTCGCCAAGCCCAAGGTCTCCCAGGCGCTCCAGCTCACCTCCTACACCGAGGACATGCGCGCCCAGGGCCTGGAGCCGACCTCGCAGCTGCTGGACATCGGCTACATCACCGCCGACGACCGGCTCGCCGAGCTGCTAGACATCGCCGCCGGCGGACGCGTGCTGCGCATCGAGCGGCTGCGCATGGCCAACGGCGAGCCCATGGCGATCGAGACCACGCACCTGTCGGCCAAGCGCTTCCCGGCCCTCAGACGCTCCCTGGTGAAGTACACGTCCCTCTACACCGCGCTCGCCGAGGTCTACGACGTCCATCTGGCCGAGGCCGAGGAGACCATCGAGACCTCCCTCGCCACCCCGCGCGAGGCGAGCCTGCTGGGCACCGACGTCGGACTGCCCATGCTGATGCTCTCCCGGCACTCCCTGGACCACGAGGGCAAGCCGGTGGAGTGGGTGCGGTCCGTCTACCGGGGCGACCGCTACAAGTTCGTGGCCCGGCTCAAGCGGCCGGCCGACTAGAACCCACACCCGTTCGCCGAATCGACATACCGAGATACGGCCGAGGTCTTCCACTGCCGCGACCCCGTCACCTAGATTGCCTGCGCGTTACACAGATGATCAGCGAGGGGACGGAGCATGGCATGTCCGAAACGCCTGAAGTGAGACCACCGCTAGTGACACCGGTCCGGGTGATCATCGGCGTGTGTCTCGTCGCGCCGTTCGTGGCGATGCTCTGGGTCGACTCGTACGCGAAGACGGATCCCGCGTTCATCGGGATCCCGTTCTTCTACTGGTACCAGATGGCCTGGGTGCTGATCTCCACCGCACTCACGATGCTCGCGTACAAGCTGTGGCAGCACGACCAGCGCGGCCGCGCTGCCCGGAAGGGCGGTGCCGAGTGAAGAACGGCGTCAACGGCGTCGCGCTCGGCGTCTTCATCTTCTTCTTCCTGGCCGTCACGGTCATGGGCTTCCTCGCCGCCCGCTGGCGCAGGGCCGACAACGAGCACTCCCTGGACGAATGGGGCCTGGGCGGACGGTCGTTCGGGACCTGGATCACCTGGTTCCTGCTCGGCGGTGACCTGTACACGGCGTACACCTTCGTCGCCGTACCCGCGGCGATCTACGCGGCGGGCGCGTCCGGCTTCTTCGCGGTGCCGTACACCATCCTGGTCTACCCGCTGATCTTCACCTTCCTGCCCCGTCTGTGGTCGGTCTCGCACCGCCACGGGTACGTCACCACCTCCGACTTCGTGCGCGGCCGGTTCGGCTCCAAGGGCCTGTCGCTCGCGGTGGCGCTGACCGGCATCCTCGCGACGATGCCGTACATCGCGCTGCAGCTCGTCGGCATCCAGGCGGTGCTGGACGTGATGGGCGTCGGCGGCGGGGACAACACCAACTGGTTCGTGAAGGACCTGCCCCTGCTGATCGCCTTCGGCGTGCTGGCCGCCTACACGTACTCGTCGGGTCTGCGGGCCCCCGCGCTGATCGCGTTCGTGAAGGACGCGCTGATCTACATCGTCATCGCGGTGGCGATCATCTACATCCCGATCAAGCTGGGCGGGTTCGACGACATCTTCGCCAAGGCGGCCCACGCGTTCAGCCAGGTCAACCCGGCCACCGGCAAGCCGCGCGGGACGCTCACGCCCCCGGCGGCAGGCCAGTGGACGTACGCGACGCTGGCCCTCGGCTCCGCGCTCGCCCTGTTCATGTACCCGCACTCGATCACCGCGACGCTCTCCTCCAAGAGCCGTGAGGTGATCCGGCGCAACACCACGCTCCTGCCGCTGTACTCCCTCATGCTCGGCCTGCTGGCCCTGCTGGGCTTCATGGCGATCGCGGCCGGGGTGAAGGTCACCAACGGTCAGCTGGCGATCCCGCAGCTGTTCGAGGACATGTTCCCCGACTGGTTCGCGGGCGTGGCGTTCGCCGCCATCGGCATCGGCGCCCTGGTCCCCGCGGCCATCATGTCCATCGCGGCCGCGAACCTCTTCACCCGCAACATCTACAAGGACTTCATCAAGCCGGACGCCACGCCGAAGCAGGAGGCGCAGGTCTCCAAGCTCGTGTCGCTGCTGGTCAAGGTGGGCGCGCTGGCCTTCGTCCTCACCATGGACAAGACGGTCGCCATCAACTTCCAGCTGCTGGGCGGCATCTGGATCCTGCAGACCTTCCCGGCCCTGGTCGGCGGCCTGTTCACCCGCTGGTTCCACCGCTGGGCCCTGCTCGCCGGCTGGGCGGTCGGCATGGTCTACGGCACGGTCGCCGCGTACGGCGTCGCCTCGCCGACCCAGAAGCACTTCGGTGGTTCGGCGAAGGAGATCCCGGGCATCGGCGAGATCGGCTACATCGGCCTCACGGCCTTCGTGCTCAACGTCGTGGTGACCGTGGTCCTCACCTTCGTCCTGAAGGCCCTGAAGGCCCCCGAGGGCGTCGACGAGACCAGGCCGGACGACTACACGGCGGACGCGGGCGACCCCGGTGTCCAGGTGGAGCTTCCGCCCGCGACCGCGGGCACCGGTCACTGAACCACCGCCGTACGACGGGCCGCCGGAGAAAAACCGGCGGCCCGTCGCCGTACTCCTCCAGCAGACTCGGTCCCATGGACTTCCTGATCCGGCACGCCACACCCGACGAGTACGGCTCCCTCGGTGAGATCACCGCCCGGGCCTACCTCGACGACGGCCTCCTCGACTACGGCGAGGACGACGAGTACCTGCCCGTGCTGAGGGACGTCGCGCGGCGGGCCGCCGCGGCCGAGGTGCTCGTGGCGGTCCGGGACGGCGAACCGCTCGGCGGCGTCACCTTCGTCCCCGGCGGCGGCCCCGTCGCCGACATCGCGGGCCCCGGGGAGGCGGAGATCCGCGCCCTGGCCGTCGGGCACGGGGCGCGCGGGAAGGGCGTCGGCGAGGCCCTCGTCAGAGGTTGCGTCGAGCGCGCCCGCACCACGGAAGGCTGCGTCTCCGTCGTCCTGTCGAGCCGGCGCGCCATGCACACCGCCCATCGGCTCTACGAACGCCTCGGCTTCGTTCGCACTCCCGAGCGGGACTGGAATCCCGTGCCGCACCTGGACGACATCACGCTCCTCACCTACAAGTTGACGCTGTGAAGCCGGAGCGACACAACATCTGGGGGTGACACGACAGCCCGACACTAGATGTATGCTCATGCTCGCTGTCGCCGCAGGGGAATCCGGTGCGAATCCGGAACTGTCCCGCAACGGTGTACTTGCGTGCATCCGCACGCCTGTTCAAGTCCGAGGACCTGCCGGCAGCGCACCCGGCCGTCCGGTCCGGGTGCCCTGAGACGTCCGGGCCTCGTGGAGTGGGCCGGTGGACGCGACGCCGTGTGCGCTCGTGACTGCCCTCTGCCCTCCGCCAGGCCCGCGTGCCGAGCGAGGGAGAGCCCCACGTGACCATCGCGCCAGCCGAACCGGCTTCAGCCACAGGTCTGGAGAACGACGGACCCGGTGCCGCGCTGCTGCGGACCCTGACCGAGCTGACCGCCGACCTCCCCGACGCCGACCCCGGCCGGGTCGCCGCCGCCGCGCTGCGCGGCCGGTCCGCCCGCGCGGACGAGTCGGAGCTGCGCGAGCTGGCCACGGAGGCCGCCGCGGGACTCATCTCCGAGGACCCCGCCTACTCCCGGTTGGCCGCCCGGCTGCTGACCGTCTCCATCCGCGCCGAGGCCGCCTCGCAGGGCGTGACGTCGTTCACCGAGTCCGTGGCCGTCGGCCACCGGGAGGGCCTGATCGCCGACCGGACCGCCGAGTTCGTGCGGCTGCACACCGGGCGGCTGGACCTGCTGATCGACCCGGCCGCCGACGACCGCTTCGGCTACTTCGGGCTGCGCACCCTGCACAGCCGCTACCTGCTGCGGCACCCGATCACCCGCAGGGTCGTCGAGACGCCCCAGCACTTCATGCTGCGGGTCGCCGCCGGTCTGGCCGAGGACGACACCGTCCGCTCCGTCGACGAGGTCGCCGCGCTCTACGGGCTCATGAGCCGCCTCGACTACCTGCCCTCCTCCCCCACGCTCTTCAACTCCGGCACCCGGCACCCCCAGATGTCGTCCTGCTACCTGCTGGACTCCCCGCTGGACGAGCTGGACTCCCTCTACGACCGCTACCACCAGGTCGCCCGCCTCTCCAAGCACGCCGGCGGCATCGGTCTGTCGTACTCCCGCATCCGCAGCCGCGGTTCGCTGATCCGGGGCACCAACGGGCACTCCAACGGCATCGTGCCGTTCCTGAAGACCCTCGACGCCTCGGTCGCCGCCGTGAACCAGGGCGGCCGGCGCAAGGGCGCGGCCGCGGTGTACCTGGAGACCTGGCACTCCGACATCGAGGAGTTCCTGGAGCTGCGGGACAACACCGGTGAGGACGCCCGCCGTACGCACAACCTGAACCTCGCGCACTGGGTCCCGGACGAGTTCATGCGCCGGGTCGAGGCCGACGGGAAGTGGTCGCTGTTCTCCCCCTCGGACGTGCCCGGGCTGGTCGACCTGTGGGGCGAGGAGTTCGACGCCGCCTACCGCGAGGCGGAGCGCGAGGGGCTCGCGAAGAAGACCCTCCCGGCCCGCGACCTGTACGGCCGCATGATGCGCACCCTCGCGCAGACCGGCAACGGCTGGATGACCTTCAAGGACGCCGCCAACCGCACCGCCAACCAGACGGCCGAGCCGGGCCACGTCATCCACTCCTCCAACCTCTGCACGGAGATCCTGGAGGTCACGAACGACGGCGAGACGGCGGTCTGCAACCTCGGCTCCGTCAACCTCGGCGCCTTCGTGAGCGGCGGGGACATCGACTGGGAGCGGCTGGACGCGACGGTCCGCACGGCCGTCACCTTCCTCGACCGCGTGGTCGACATCAACTTCTACCCGACCGAGCAGGCGGGCCGGTCCAACGCCAGGTGGCGGCCGGTCGGCCTCGGCGCGATGGGCCTGCAGGACGTCTTCTTCAAGCTGCGCCTGCCCTTCGACTCGCCCGAGGCCCGGGCGCTGTCCACCCGGATCGCCGAGCGCGTCATGCTCGCCGCGTACGAGACCTCCGCCGACCTCGCCGAGCACAACGGCCCGCTGCCGGCCTGGGAGAAGACCCGTACCGCGCGCGGTGTGCTGCACCCGGACCACTACGGCGCGCAGCTGACCTGGCCGGAGCGCTGGGCGGCGCTGCGCGAGCGGATCGCGGCGATCGGCATGCGCAACTCGCTGCTCCTCGCCATCGCCCCGACGGCCACCATCGCCTCCATCGCCGGTGTCTACGAGTGCATCGAGCCGCAGGTGTCGAACCTGTTCAAGCGCGAGACGCTGTCGGGTGAGTTCCTCCAGGTCAACTCCTACCTGGTGCAGGACCTGAAGGACCTGGGCGTCTGGGACGCGCGCACCCGTGAGGCGCTGCGCGACTCGAACGGCTCGGTGCAGGGCTTCGCCTGGATCCCGGAGGACGTGCGGACGCTGTACCGCACGGCCTGGGAGATCCCGCAGCGCGGCCTGATCGACATGGCCGCGGCCCGCACCCCGTTCCTGGACCAGGCGCAGTCGCTGAACCTGTTCCTGGAGACGCCGACGATCGGCAAGCTCTCCTCGATGTACGCGTACGCCTGGAAGTCGGGCCTGAAGACGACGTACTACCTGCGCTCGCGCCCGGCGACCCGGATCGCCCGCGCGGCCCGAGCCACCGTCCCCGTGCAGGCCACCCCGGACCCCGAAGCGGTCGCCTGCTCCCTGGAAAACCCCGAGTCCTGCGAGGCCTGTCAGTGATGTCCCACCAGAACCTGCTCGACCCCGGCTTCGAGCTGACTCTCCGCCCGATGCGCTACCCCGACTTCTACGAGCGCTACCGGGACGCCATCAAGAACACCTGGACCGTGGAGGAGGTCGACCTCCACTCGGACGTCGCCGACCTCGCGAAGCTCACTCCGGGCGAACAGCACCTGATCGGCCGGCTGGTGGCCTTCTTCGCGACGGGCGACTCGATCGTCGCGAACAACCTGGTGCTGACCCTCTACAAGCACATCAACTCCCCGGAGGCGCGCCTGTACCTGTCGCGCCAGCTGTTCGAGGAGGCCGTGCACGTCCAGTTCTATCTGACCCTGCTGGACACCTACCTGCCCGACCCGGAGGAGCGGACCGCGGCCTTCGCGGCGATCGAGAACATCCCGTCCATCCGCGAGAAGGCGCGGTTCTGCTTCACGTGGATGGACTCGGTGGAGAAGCTCGACCGACTGGAGACGAAGGCCGACCGCCGCCGCTTCCTGCTGAACCTGATCTGCTTCGCCGCGTGCATCGAGGGCCTGTTCTTCTACGGCGCCTTCGCGTACGTCTACTGGTTCCGCAGCCGGGGTCTGCTGCACGGTCTGGCCACCGGCACCAACTGGGTGTTCCGCGACGAGACGATGCACATGTCCTTCGCCTTCGAGGTCGTCGACACCGTCCGCAAGGAGGAGCCGGACCTCTTCGACGACGCACTCGAACAGCAGGTCACCGACATGCTGAAGGGGGCCGTCGAGGCCGAGCTCCAGTTCGCGCGGGACCTGTGCGGTGACGGCCTGCCGGGCATGAACACCGACTCGATGCGCCAGTACCTGGAGTGCGTCGCGGACCAGCGTCTCGGCCGGCTCGGCTTCGCGCCCGTCTACGGCTCGGAGAACCCCTTCTCCTTCATGGAACTGCAGGGGGTCCAGGAGCTGACCAACTTCTTCGAGCGCCGCCCGTCGGCGTACCAGGTCGCGGTCGAGGGAACCGTCGACCTGGACGAGGACTTCTGACCGGCCGCCTCGGCGTCACGCGGGGTGGGCTCCGTGACGGGGGCGGTGCGGCTTCCGCGCCGCCTCCCTACGGATTGCCTCCCTACTGCCCGCCTCCCTTCGGAACGCCTCCCTTCGGGCCGCCTCCCTGAGCTGGCGGTCGACGGCCCTGTCGCGCACGATGCCGATCACCGCGGGCAGGACCAGGAGCCCCAGGATGCCGATCACGGCGATCATTCCGAGCAGTCCTTCTGTCTGTGTCGTCGTCATGGACACCAATCTCGCGCCGGACGCTCCTTACCGCGAGTGGCAGGACTGCCGCATACCCTCGATTTCCTGCCACCACCGAGGCACACTGGCGGCATGTTGCGGAACGTGGTCGCCGTCCTCCTCGACGGCGTGAACCCCTTCGAGATGGCCGTCGTCTGCGAGGTCTTCGGCACCGACCGCAGTGACGAGGGCCTGCCGGTGTACGACTTCGCGGTGGCCTCGGCCGAGGGGCCCGTGCTGCGCGCCAACGGGGGGTTCGCCCTCCAGGTGGAGCACGGCCCGGAGCGCCTGGAGTCGGCCGATCTGATCGCCGTGCCGGCCGGGTCCCACTACGCCTCCCGGACGTTCCCGCCCGAGCTGCTGGACGCCCTGCGCCGTGCCGTGGACCGCGGCGCCCGGGTGCTCAGCGTCTGCTCGGGGGTCTTCGTCCTGGCCGCCGCCGGGCTGCTGGACGACCGGCGCTGCGCCGTGCACTGGCACCACGCGGAGGAGCTGGCCCGCCGGTATCCCCGGCTGACCGTCGAACCGGACGTGCTGTACGTCGACGAGGACCCGGTGATCACGTCGGCCGGCACCGCGGCCGGGATCGACGCCTGTCTGCACCTGGTGCGCAAGGAGCAGGGTCCCGAGGTCGCCAACAGGATCGCCCGGCGGATGGTGGTGCCGCCGCACCGCGACGGCGGGCAGGCGCAGTTCATCGAGCGTCCGCTGCCGAAGGCCCCGTGCGACACGGTCGGTGAGGTGCTGGTGTGGATGGAGGAGCACCTCGACGAGGAGGTGACCGTGGAGCAGCTCGCCGCCCGCGCCCACATGGCCCCGCGCACCTTCGCCCGCCGGTTCCAGCAGGAGACCGGGACCACCCCCTACCGGTGGATCCTGCGGCAACGGGTGCTGCGCGCCCAGGAGTTGCTGGAGGGCACCGACGAGACCGTGGACGCGATCGCCTGGCGCACCGGGTTCGGCACGGCGGCTGCGCTGCGGCATCAGTTTGTACGGGCGCTCGGCACCACGCCCCACGCCTACCGGCGCGCGTTCCGGGGCCCCCAGGCCGCCTGAGCGCGCGCCGGTATCAGGAGTCGCCCGTCACCACTCCACGGGCCTGAGCAGCAGGCTGTGCGGGCGGAGCGTGATGCCCACGCGGGTGCTGTCGTCGGACCCGCCGACCTGCTCGAAGCGGTACTTCGCCGAGACGGCCGCGGTGATCAGGCTCAGCTGGGTCATGGAGAAGTGGTCGCTGGGACACTTGCGGTTGCCCACGCTGAACGGGCTCATGGCGTACTTCGGCACCTCCTTGGCCCGCTCCGGCAGCCATCGGTCGGGGTCGAAGTCGAGGTGGCGGGCGTAGGAACGGGCGTCCCGCTGGATCGCGTACGGGCTGTAGACGATGTCCGCACCGGCCGGAATGCGATAGCCGCCGAGCGTGGTGTCGGTGATCGCGCGCCGCGTCAATATCCATACGGCGGGCCTGAGCCGCATGGCCTCGACGACGACATTGTTGGTGTGCGTGAGCGAGCGGACGTCCTCGAATCCGACGGGTCGGCCACCGGTCACGGATTCGACCTCGGTCCGTACCTTCTCGGCGTGTTCCGGGTGTTCCGCTAGGACCTGGAGCAGCCACATGATCGTGGACGCCACTGTTTCGCTGCCGGGGGTGAGTATCGCGACGACCTGGTCGTGGATCTCCTGTTCCCCGATGGGGTCCCCATTGTCGTCCTTCGCCTCCAGCAATGCCGTCAGCAAATCGTCCGGCTTTTGACCAGATGCCCTCCGCTCGGCGACGATCTCATCCACCAGCAGATGCAAATCGGCCAGCGCCCGGTTGAATTCGCGGTTGGCCGGGAACGGCAGCCGGTACAGCGGTCCCAAGGGGACCACCATCCTCCGGTACATACCGCGGAAGACGCTGGCGAGGTCGATGCTGAGCCGCTCGGCGCGCTCGTCCATGAACTCGCCGCGCAGCAGACAGCGGGCGGCGATGCGGACGGCGACCCGGAAGGACTCGGAGGTGCAGTCGATGGTCCCGCCCGGCTGCCAGCGTTCGGTCAGCGCGTGCGCCTCCTCCTCCATGACGGGCCCGTAGTCCGGTATGGCGTCCAGCCGGAACGCGGGCTGGATGGTGCGGCGCTGGCGGCGGTGCCGGGGGCCGTTGGCGGTGGCCACGCCCTCCTTGCCGAGCAGCCCTTCGAGGGACTCCCACAGGGGACCGTCGATCTTGAAGTCGGGGCTGAGCGCGAGTGCGCCGGTGAGCGCCGGCGTGGTGACGGCGTACACCGTCTTGGGGCCCAGCTTCAGGCGCACGATGTCGCCGTGCTCGCCCAGCCGGGACATGAAGGCCAGCGGGTCGCGGACCAGTTTCAGGCCGTGCCCGAGGACCGGCACGGCGCCCCCGGCCAGGGGCGGTTCGAGCGGCTCCGTTGGCTCGGAGGTCACGGGCCTCACGGACTCGACGGTCATTTCTCACCTGCCGCTTCGTTCGTGACGTACGGGGGCGTGGACCGGTCGTCCCAGGTGTCGACCATGTAGCGGCCGGACTCGTGGTGGAACCAGTAGACGGAGCTGAACCAGTTGCGCATATTGCCGACGCAGGTCTGCACGGCGGCGCTCAATTCCTTTCCGTGGACCGTGCCGTCGGCGAGTTCGTCGGCGAACCGCAGGGCGTCCGCCTCGGCTTCGAGGAATTCGCTGATGCATTCCTCGACCCGATGTCTGACCTCGTCCACCGCTTCTTCGAGCGTCAGCCCCTCATGGGTGATGAGGCTGATTCCGAGATTGTGGACCTCGTCGCCCGCTATTTCCTTCGGCAGCGAGCACAGATCGTTGTACCAGGCGGCGAATTCCTGACTGAGCAGCGCGGCCCGGCGATAGGCAGGGAATTTCCGCACGGCGACCGGGAGTTCACAGCCGGCGCTGGGCTCCAGCAGATCCGTCCATACCCAGTGCGCGAAGGTCAGCCGGCGCAGGGCGAGGTATTCCTCGACGCCGGGTATGTATCCCTCGGTGCGGTTGCGGAACTCGCGGTCGTAGGCCTCGACGACCGCGTGGAAGTGCCGGGCGAACCGCTGGTTCCAGGTGTGCGGCAGGAAGCCGTACAGCCGCAGCACGCTGTCGGCGAATCCCGCCACCAGTGGGTCGGGATGGTGCAGATGGTGCCGGGGTGCGTCGAGGGCCGCGTGCAGGCGGTACCTCAGCCGCCGCCAGTCGCCCACCCGGCCGTGGACGATGTCCCGGTCGTGGCGGTCGTCCCAGACGAAGAACCACGCGCTGTAGTCGGCTATGGCCTGCAGGACCTCGTCGGGGGCGTCTGTGTAGTAGCCCGCCATGAGGTCGGTGTAGCAAAGTCCGTCGGCATATTCCTGCACCTTGTCCGCCGGCATGAGCCGCTTTTCGAGCAGCCAGCGCCGTGTCTTCTCCTGGAGTTGCGGCCAATACGGATGCAGTTGCCGGGGAAAGGCGGACTCGATCACCGGCAGTGCCAGTGAGGGCGGCACTACCACCGCCCTCGGTGTCGCCGTGGTGCTGTGTGGGAAAGCTTGCACAGAACAAACCCCTCTCGGCCGCCAGGTGCGCACGCCCCTCCCGCTGTGCCCGGGCGTGCGCCGTTGCGTATCCCGCTCTTCCATTCAGCACCACAACTGACCGCCGTGGGAACGGATTTGCTTCACTCACTACCCCGAGGTGCCGAGAAACCCCCCTTGCGTGACTGATTAAGGATCACTAGGGACTTGGATCCGACCGGTTGTACGACGCACTGATGAGCGAAGAGGGGCAACGCGAAGGGCGCCCGGCCGGGAGTGATCC